>CAMBYA010000220.1 GCA_945872035.1 Rhizobium sp. Q54 | reverse complement strand
TCGCGCACAGCGAATGGCGCGCGGTGCCGGGCCGGTTCAAGGACTTCATCTCGAACCCGAAACCGAATAATTACAGTTCGTTGCACACCACGGTGCTGGGACCCGAGCGGCAGCGTATCGAAATCCAGATCCGCACCCGCGACATGCATGCCATCGCCACCTACGGCGTCGCGGCGCACTGGCGCTACAAGCAGCAAACGCCGCAGAAGCTCGACGGCAGCCAGTTCGGCTGGCTGCGGCACATGATCGAGATGCTCGAGAACGCCGAGAGCCCCGAGGAATTCCTCGAGCATACCAAGATCGACCTCTACAGCGATCAGGTGTTCTGCTTCACGCCCAAGGGCGACCTGATCACCCTGCCGCGCGGCGCCACGCCGATCGACTTCGCCTATATGGTCCACACGGATGTCGGGCACACGACGGTCGGCGCCAAGGTCAACGGCACCATGGTGCCGCTGTCGACCGAACTCAACAATGGCGACCAGGTCGAGATCGTGCGCTCGCGGGCCCAGACGCCATCGCCGGCCTGGGAAGGCATCGTCGCCTCCGGCCGTGCCCGCGCCGCCATCCGCCGCTTTCTGCGCTCGCAAGGCAGGGGCGAGTATCTGGAACTGGGACAGAAGCTCGTCGAGCGCGCCTTCATCCGCGCCGGCTACAATCTGCGCGACCAGACCCTGGAACCCGCCAGCAAGGCGCTGGGCGAGAAGTCCGTCGACGACCTGCTGATCGAGGTGGGCCGCGGCAACATCACGGTGCGCCAGGTGCTGGAGGCCGAGTTCCCCGGCGAGAAGAACCGCCGCGATCGCCGCCGCAAGATCGACGAACCGCTTCCGGGGGACGGCCCCTATGCGATCCCCGTCAGCGGCGCCAATCCAGGCGTGGCCATGACGCTGGGAACCTGCTGCCATCCGGTGCCGGGCGACCGCATCGTCGGCGTGGTGACGCCGGGCAAGGGCGTGGTCGTTCACACCATCGACTGCGAGGCGCTGGGGGCGGCGACCGAGGACCCCGACGCCTGGCTCAACCTGTCATGGGAGCCCGATGCGGCGCGGCACGGCTACCATCTGGCGTCCATCGAGGTGCGGTCGCAGAACGAGCCGGGGGCGCTGGGCAAGATTTCCACCCTGATCGGCAAGAACCACGGCAACATCACCAACCTGAAGCTCACCGAGCGCACCATGAGGGTGTTCACCATGCTGATCGACCTGGAAGTGCAGGACGTCAAGCACCTGACCGAGATCATCGCGGCGCTGCGCACGCTGACCGTGGTCGAGACCGTCGACCGGGTGCGGAGCTAGGCGTGGTCGAGCACATCCGTCTCGGAGTGAACGTGGATCACGTGGCGACGCTGCGCAACGCGCGCGGCGGCATGCATCCCGATCCGGTCGAAGCCGCACGCCTGGCCGCGAAGGCCGGCGCCGATGGCATCACCGCCCATCTGCGCGAGGACCGCCGCCATATCCGTGACGACGACATGCGGGCGCTCAAGGATCTGGGCCTGCCGCTCAACTTCGAGATGGCGGCGACCGACGAGATGCTGGCCATCGCCTCCGAGATGCTGCCGCACGCCTGTTGCCTGGTGCCCGAGAAGCGCCAGGAGCTGACCACCGAGGGCGGCCTGGCGGTGCATGCGGGCATGAATCACCTGAAGCCTTATGTGGCCAGGCTGCAGGATCAGGGTATCCGGGTTTCGCTGTTCATCGACCCCGATACACGCGAACTCGAGGCGGCGCGCTCGGTGGGCGCCGACATCGTCGAACTCCATGCTGGCCCCTATACCAAGGCGCAAGGCGCGGACCGGCAGCGCGAGCTCGAGCGCATCCGGCAGGCTGCCGCTCTGGCGGCGCGGCTGGGTCTCGAATGCCACGCGGGGCACGGACTCAACTTCGAAACCGTCGAGGCGGTGGCGGCGATCCCCAACGTGGTCGAACTCAACATCGGACACTTCATCATCGGCGAGGCCATCTTCCAGGGCCTTGAACCGGTGATCCGGCAAATGCGCGGCCTGATGGACGCGGGACGACGGAGCATTCCATGATCGTGCTCGGCCAATGTTAGTCCTGGGATTGGGCAACGACCTCATCGACATCCGGCGGGTGGAGAAATCCCTGCACCGCTTCGGCCAGCGCTTCGTCGACCGGGTGTTCACCGATATCGAGCAGAAGAAGTCCGACGGCCGCATGAACCGCGCAGCCAGCTATGCCAAGCGTTTCGCCGCCAAGGAAGCCTGCTCGAAGGCGCTGGGCACCGGCATCAGACGCGGCGTTCACTGGCGCACCATGGGTGTGGTAAACCTGCCGTCCGGCCGCCCGACCATGGAACTGACGGGCGGCGCCAAGATTCGACTGGAGCAGATGACGCCACCGGGCATGGTGGCGCAGCTGCACCTGACCATCACCGACGATTTTCCGCTGGCCCAGGCCATCGTGCTGATCACCGCTGTCCCGGCCGAATACGCCAGCCTGTTGAAATAGCCATCCGCGAGAAAGCCAGCATGTCAGAGTCCGCGAGCGACACGAAGACCGGCGACGTCGAAAAGCCGGCCGAGAAAGGCAAGAAGGAGAAGGGCGCATTCTCCGAATTCGTCTCGACCATCGTGGTGGCGGTGCTGATCGCGTTGGGATTCCGCACGGTGGCCTACGAACCATTCAACATCCCGTCCGGGTCCATGTATCCGACCCTGTGGATCGGCGACTACCTGCTGGTGTCGAAGTTCTCCTACGGCTACAGCCAGCATTCGCTGCCCATGAGCATCATCCCGTTCAAGGGCCGTGTGTTCGAGAGCGAGGTCACCCGCGGCGACGTGGCGGTGTTCAAGCGCCCGGCTGACAACAAGACCGATTTCATCAAGCGCATCGTCGGCCTGCCCGGCGACAAGATCGAGATGATCGACGGCGCCCTCTACATCAACGACCAGCCGGTGAAGCGCGAGCAGATCCAGGACTTCACCATGGGCGAGTCCGGCATCGAAGGCAGCAACCTGACCTACCGGCAGATGCGCGAGACACTGCCCAACGGCGCCAGCTACAACACCCTGGACTGCGCCTATTTTCCGGGCACCCAGGACTGCATGGCGTCGGGCGCCGATGATGCCGGGCCGTTCCTGGTACCGGAAGGGAACTACTTCGCCATGGGCGACAACCGCGACAATTCGGCCGACAGCCGCTTCCCGACCCAGACCGGCGTTGGCTTCCTGCCGGCGGAGAACCTGGTCGGCCGGGCCGACATCCTGTTCTTCTCCACCTGCGGCCAATACTGCGACGCGCCGCTGTGGAAGCCGTGGAACTGGTTCGGCGCCATCCGCTACAGCCGCTTCTTCAACCTGATCGGGTGACGGCGGTTGGTCGCAGCTGCCGACTGTAAGATTTCCGCATCCGGGCACTTTCTTGCTAGCATGTTCGCCGGCTTGGCTGCCGTGGACGGATGATGGCGAACGGCCTGGACGATATCTATGCGCTGCTCGGCTATCGCTTTGCCGACCCATCCCTGCTGGAACAGGCGCTGACCCATCCGTCATGCACCGGCGTGCCCAACTACCAGCGGCTGGAGTTCATCGGCGACCGGGTGCTGGGCGCCATCATCGCCCAGCGGCTCTACCGGGAGTATCCAACCTTCAAGGAAGGCGAGCTGGCGATCCGGTTCAACGAACTGGTGCGCAAGGAGACCCTTGCCCAGATCCTGCTGCGGCTTGGCCTCGACCGGTACGTGCGGCTGTCTATCGGCGAGGAAGACAATGGCGGACGGCAGAAGCCGGCGATCCTGGCCGACTGCTGCGAGGCGGTGATCGGCGCCATGTTCATGGACTCCGGCTTCGCGGCGGCGCATGAGTTCGTCGAGAAGCACTGGCAGGACCTGGTCGCCGGCGTCGCGCTCAAGGACAAGGACGCCAAGACCCTGCTGCAGGAATGGGCGCAGGGTCGTGGCATGGCGGCGCCCTCCTACCGCGAGATTTCGCGCGATGGGCCGCCGCACGAGCCCGAATTCACCGTCGGCGTCACCGTCGGCAGAAAGCATGAGGCCACGGGCAAGGGCGCATCCAAGCGCGTGGCGGAACAGTCGGCGGCGCGAAGCCTGCTTGACAGATTGAACGGAACGGAATGACCGAACGACAGACACGATGCGGCTTCGTCGCGCTGCTGGGCGCGCCGAACGCCGGCAAGTCGACGCTGCTCAACGCACTGGTGGGCCAGAAGATCTCCATCGTCACCCAGAAGGTGCAGACCACGCGCACCCGCATCCGCGGCATCGCCATCGAGGGCGACGCCCAGCTGGTCTATGTGGACACGCCGGGCATCTTCGCGCCCAAACGACGGTTGGACCGGGCCATGGTCGCTGCCGCGTGGGGCGCGGCCGACGCCGACGTGGTCTGCCTGCTGGTCGACGCCAAGAAGCGGATCGATCCGGAGGTGCGCCTCGTTCTCGACGGCCTGAAGGACACCGGCCGCAAGGCCGTTCTGCTGCTGACCAAGATCGATCTGGTGCCCCGGGACTCGCTGCTGTCGCTGGCCGACGAGCTGAACCGCACCGAGCTGTTCACCCGCATCTTCATGATCTCGGCCACCACCGGCGACGGCGTCGGCGACCTGAAGCGGTTCTTCGCCGAAAGCGCGCCGGTGGGTCCGTGGCTCTATCCCGAGGACCAGCTTTCCGACATCCCGATGCGGCTGATGGGCGCCGAGGTCACCCGCGAGAAGCTGTTCCTGCGGGTGCATCAGGAGCTGCCCTACGCGGCCACGGTCGAGACCGAGAGCTGGGAAGAGCGCAAGGACGGCTC
>CAMBYA010000219.1 GCA_945872035.1 Rhizobium sp. Q54 | reverse complement strand
GTCGTCATAGTTTGCGACGGCGTCGCCGCCTGCGGCCTTGACCTCGTCGACCACCGACTGGGCAGGGGTCTTGTCCGATCCGGTGCCGGCTTCGCTGCCGCCCAGGTCGTTGACCAGCACCTTGGCGCCGTGCGCGCTCAGCAGCTTGGCATATTCGCGGCCGATGCCGCGTCCCGCGCCCGTGACGATACAGACGCGCCCCTCGCAGAGTCTGCTCATGATCTCTCCCAATCCGTCCCCAAGACAGGCCGGCATGATGGCCCGGCGGGGTGGGCTTTGCAAAACCCTTTATGCGGCGCCCGCGCGGGCCTTGATTCCGTTGCCCGCGAGAGTCCGGCCCAAGTCCCAGGCCGCGCCGGGCATACGTTCCGCATCTGCGATCACGGCGGCGAACGCGTCCCGGATCCAGGTACGGTCTGTCTCGGTAATTGTCAGCGGTGGCAGCAGCTTGACTACGTTCAGGTTATCGCCCGCCACCTGCGACAAAATCCGGTGGTCCCTCATCAGCGGGATGACCATGAGCTGGCTGAACAGGCCCTTGCGCGCCTGCTCCAGTAGCGCGAAGGCGGCCTTCAGGGTCAGGCTGCGCGGCGAGCCGAACTCGATGCCGATCATCAGACCTTTGCCGCGCACCGCCTTGAGGAACTCATATTGCGGAATCATTGCCTGCAGGTCGGCCGTGATCCGGTCGCCGATGGCGGCGGCGTGCTCGATGAGCTGCTCGGTCTCCAACACTTCCAGCGTTGCGAGGCCGGCGGCCATGGCGAGGTCGTTCTTGGCGAAGGTCGAGCCGTGGACTACGGCGCGATCCATGCGATCGAACAGGCTGTCGTAAATCCACTTCTTGGCGGCGACAGCGCCCACCGGCACGAAGCCGCCGGATAGTGCCTTGGCCATCAGTACCATGTCCGCGTCCACACCCCAGTGCTCGATCGCCAGGAAGCGGCCGGTGCGGCCCAGGCCGGTCTGGATCTCGTCAGCCACGAATAGCGTGCCATGTTTGCGACAGAGCGCGGCGGCGTCGCGCAGATAGGAGTCGGAAGGCATGTTGACGCCCTTGCCCTGGATAGGTTCGACAATGAAGGCAGCGACATCGCGGCGCGACAGTTCCTCCTCGAGCCGCGCCATGTCGTTGAAGGGTACGGCAACGCAGCCGGGCAGTAGCGGCTCGAATCCGTCACGGAACATCTTGTCGCCGTTCAGCGACAACGCGCCCATGGTCAGACCATGAAACGCGTGCTCGCAGAACACGATCCGCGGGCGTTTGGTGGCGGCACGTGCGAACTTGATGCCGGCCTCGACCGCTTCGGCACCGGAATTGCAGAAGAAAATCTTGTCCAGGCCTGGCAGATAGGACAGTAGGCGCTGGGCCAGCAGGCCGGCCAGAATCGAGACGTCGAGTTGTACCAGTCCCGGCAATTCGCCGCCCAGAACCTCATTCAGCGCAGCAATCACCGTGGGATGATTGCGACCCAGGGCGAAGGTGCCGAAGCCGCTGAGCAGGTCGAGATAAGCGTGCCCATCCTGATCGTAGAGATATTGGTTCTGGCCGCGCACATAGTTGCGGTCGAAGCCGATGGTTCTCAGCACCCTGACCATCTGGGCGTTAAGGTAGCGCGTGTGCAGATCATATTTGTCAGGTCTATCCCCGGACATGAGCCGTGCAAGATCAAGCGTCATCCCGGTGTCCCTGACTCAAGCTGTGCCGTTGCGATGACTGGTATTATGGTGTTGACGGAGGCGTCAATCCAATCCTCGGTCATGTCCGCGAAAGATTGGGCGGCAATTCCTGAACACATGGGGGATGTTGTTCAATTATTGGAGTGACGTCCTGCAACTAGACATCCATGAGAAATAAAATGGTAACATTATTGCTTGGACAGGATTTTCGCACTGGAGCGGTGCCGGTATCGCTTTGGTGACGCGAAGTCACGGCTTCTTCTTCGGATTGCGTGCGGGACCCAGCAGCGCCGGCTCGAAGATCAACGCGCAGATCAATGTCCATACCAGAGAGATCATCAGCACCTTGCCCATGCTGGCTGTGCCTGGATGATCGGACATCCACAGGCTGCCGAACGCGGCGCCGGTGGCCAGCGCGCTGAACAGCACGGCGCGCGCGAGGCTCGACTGCAGCAGGTCCTGCTCACCTGCGCGCCACGCCATGACGAAATAGATGTGGAAGGCCACGCCGACGCCGAACAGAAGCGGAAAAGCGATGATGTTGGCGAAGTTGATCGGCAACTGGATCAGCACGCAAGTGCCCAGCGTCAGAAAGCCCGACAACACGATGGGCGCCAAAGTCGCTGCCACCTCGGTAATGCTTCGCAGCACCAGAAGCAGCAGCACGCTGATGGCGACCAGCGCCAGGATGCCTGCCTGCACGAATGCTCCGGAGATAATGTTTCCCGCCTCGATCACCGAGATCGGCGGGCCAGACGCCTGCGGCGCCATCGCCTGGATGGCCTGGGCGAAACGCTTCAGCGTCGCATTTTCGTTGCTGTCGCCCTTCGGGAAGACCTGGATGCGTGCACGGCCGTCATCGGTGACCCAGTCGCGAACCAGGTCGTTCGGCAGGTCCTTCATGGCGACCGGCTGCGCCAGCAGCGACGCCCGGGTCTGTCCCAGCATTACCATCAGCGGGTCGATCAGCATCTTGGTGGCCGCAATACGCTTGTCCGGTGGCCCGGCGGCGAGCTTTTCCAGCGCGGTGGCCAGCCGCAACGCGGTTGCGCCGTCCCGGTGGCCGGCCGCGGCGTCCCGCAGCGATCTGGCGGTCCCGGTCAGGCTGGCGACGGTTTCGGCGTCGGTCGGCGTCGGGGCGGCATCGATGGGATTGAGGGTCGGATCGAGCAGGCTGGCCGTGTCGCCGATCACCGCCAGCTTGGCATCCTGGTCCTTGGGTACGAAGCTGGTGATGGTAATCGCCTGGGACACCTCGGGCAGCGCTGCGAGCGTCTTTGCCATTGCCGCGGCCTGATCGATGCCCGGCATCAGTACGTCGATGGTGTTTACAGTTCGGCTCGGATCGCTCATCAGATCGCGCAGGGTCGCGACGGACTCGCTGTCCTGATCGCGTAGATGGAGCGGATTGAAGTCGAACTTCACCAGCGGTAGCCCGGCAATGCTGGCGGCCATCAATATGCCGAATATCCATAGCACAAGCTTGCGCCGGCGCAGCAGGAACGCATCGACCGGCGCCAGCGCCTTGTTCCCGACTTCCAGCGACTGGAGCGGCAAGCGCAGCAGCAGGAGCAACGAGGGCAGCAGTGTGACGTTAAGCGCGAGCGCGATGGCCATGCCGATGGCGGCGATGATGCCCAGTTCGGAAATGCCCACATAGGACGTGGGCAGGAAGGCCAGGAAGCCCAGACAGATCCCGGCGGCAGCGAGTGTAAGCGCGCCTCCGAGGGCCTCGGCCGCGTGCCGCAGCGCCAGCTTGGGATCGCTTTCGGTGAGCCGCTCCTGGCGGAACCGGACGCTGAGCTGGATGCCGAAATCGATGCCCAGGCCGACGAACAACGGAATAAAGGCGACCGAGATCAGGTTGAAATGTCCGACGGCGGCCAAGCCCAGGGCCATTGTGATCAGCAATCCGACCAGCGTGGTGACCATGATCGCCGCGACGATGCGGACGGATCGTGTGGCGAGCCACAGCATCAGCAGCATGCAGCCGATGATGGCAAGGCTGACCAGCCAGATATTGTGGGTTAGTGAGGCGAATTCCTCGTCCTCCATGGCGACCGATCCGGTCAGCCGGACGGTCACGCCATGCTCGGCATCCAGCCCCAGATCGTGGGCCGCGGTCCGGATCGCGTCAGACGCCTTCTCGGCGGGTTTGAGCGATGCGTAGTCGAGCACGGGCTTCACAAGGATGAATCTGCGCAGGGGTGCCTGCAAGCGTGGGCCGGTGCCGTCTCCGAGTATCGCCTGCCAAGAGAAATAGGCCGGTTCGCCGGCGGCCAACTTCTCCAGGGCGCTTGCCAGGGAAGACAGGGGCTTCTCGATTTGCGCGAAGCTTGTTTCGCCGCTCCTTATGCCGAGCAAGGTGGTGCTGAACACGTCCATCACGCCGCGAAGGCTGGGATCGTAGGCGAGTTGGCCCAGAAATGGCTGGGCCGCGACCATGGCGTCGGTCGCCTTCTGCACGTCCTCGACTGAGCCGTAGAGCAGCGCGGCGCGGGAGAAGAATTCGCCGCCGTCGGGTCGGCGGACCCCCCGGAAATCGATCGTGTTGCCCTTGAGCTTTTCGGTCAGTTGGGCGGCGGCCGCCTCGGCAAGTTCCGGAGTCTTGGCGTCAACCACCACCAGGATCACATCAGCGACCTGGGGAAATGCCTCGTCCATTTCGAGGTTGCGCACGCGGTAGTTTACGTCCTCCGCGACCAGTTCCTCGGTCTTGGTGCTCATCCTGAAATGGCCGGACACGTACCACGCCGACAGGCCGCACAGCAGCACGGCGGCGAGGGCGACAAGAACAGGATGGCGGCAGCTGAACGCTACGGCACTCGGTACGGGCGATAGCCTCAACGGCCTGTTACTCCGATGGCTTGCGGTTCGGTGGACTGTATATAACGGTCCGCACGCCCGCGAACCACGGGAACGTTCTCAGACCGGTACGCCGTGCTCCGGCGCGCCCTCGAGGCTGCCGGCGACGACGACACGGTCGCGGCCGTTCTGCTTGGCCTGGTACATGGCCTTGTCGGCCTGGCGCAGGACCGCGTCGGGCGAGCTGCCATGCTTGGGGTAGACGGCGACGCCGATCGACATGGTGATCGGCGAG
>CAMBYA010000218.1 GCA_945872035.1 Rhizobium sp. Q54 | reverse complement strand
ACGGACCGCCTGATCTACCCGGAATATCCCGCCTACAGGCGGGACAAGGCATTCTATGGGCTGGACCGCGCCGACGATCCGGCGTCGCAAAAGCACCGGATCGCCGACCTGCGTTTCGTGCTCGACACGCTCGCGGCCTGGAGCGACGGCGGACCGCTGCAGGGACTGGTCGACCTGGACCGCATCGGCATGTCGGGCCACTCGTTCGGCGGCCTGGCGAGCATGGCCCTGGTGGGACAGCGCGTGGGCGGCGAGGCGGCCAGCTACCGGGATGCTCGCGTCAAGGCCGTGGCAACCTATGGCATCATGTGCTCGCCGGTCGGCGCTCCGGCGGAAACATTCGCGAACATCGACGCGCCGGTCCTCTATGTCGTCGGCGCGGGCGACCATACCTACGGCCGCTGGTACACGCCATCCGACAAGCTGGCCGGATTCCACCGTTGCACGGCGCCGAACCGTTATGCGGCGATGCTGGACCTTGCCGACCATCACACCTATCCGGGCGGGCGGACGGAAGCAGGCGGCGCGACCAATGGCGAGCTGCTTTGCCAGCAATGGACACGCTGCATCGCCCTGGCGTTCTGGGATGCCTGGCTGCGCGGCGACGGGGCCGCCCGGCGCTGGCTGGATGAAGATCTGGAGCGACTGCTTCAGGGCGACGGCAGGATGTGGCGCAAATAGCGGCTCGCGCGACGGGGATGAACCCGCTTAGGCTGTCGCGGTACGACTCAAGGGGATCGACCATGCCGCTCTATGCCATCGGTGACCACCGGCCCACCCTCGAAAGCGACGATGTCTGGGTCGCGCCCAGCGCCGACGTGATGGGGCGCGTGGTGCTGAAGAAGGGCGCCAACATCTGGTTCAACGCCACCTTGCGCGGCGACGACAACGTCATCACCATCGGCGAGGACAGCAACGTGCAGGACGGCGCGGTCATCCACGTGGATCCGCGGTTTCCCTGCACCGTCGGGCGCAACGTCACCATCGGCCACATGGCCATGGTCCATGGCTGCACCATCGGCGACAACACGCTGATCGGCATCGGCGCGGTGATCCTGGACGGCGCGAAAATCGGCTCGAACACGCTGATCGGCGCCAACACGCTGATCGGCAACAACAAGGAAATCCCCGACGGCGTGCTGGTGCTGGGGGCGCCTGGCAAGGTGGTGCGCCAGCTCACCGACGACGATTTCCGCATGCTGGCGTTCTCGGCCCGCATGTATGCCGAAAAGGGCCGGAAATTCCGCGAGACGCTGAAGGTGGTCGGCTAGGCGATGGCCTTAAGGAAATCCATCAGGTCATTGCAAAACAAGGCCGGCTGCTCCAGCGCGGCGAAATGGCCACCCTTGGGCGGCGTGCTCCGATAGACCACGTTGGCGTAGCCCTTCTCGAGGTATGAGCGCGGCGGGATGGGCGACAGCTCGCCCGGGAAATCCGCGAAGCCGGCCGGGACCATGACCTTCTCGCCCGGCGGCATCACCGAGTGGCCGGTGTCGCGCACGGCGCGGTACTGCCAGGCGGCCGTGTTGAAGCTGCGGCTGGTCAGGTAGATCATGATGTTGGTCAGGATCTGGTCCATGGAAAACACCGGGTCGTCGCTGCCGGTGCCGGTACGGTCGCCCCAGGCCTGCATCTTCTCGGTGATCCAGGCCGCCTGACCCACCGGGCTGTCCATCATGCCGTAGGACAGGGATTGCGGCTTGGTGGACTGCAGCACCATGTAGCCGAACCGGCCCTCGCCGCGGCGTGCCGCTTCGCGGGCCCAGTCCTTTTCTGCCTGCGTGTCGAGCCGGGCGACGCCGACGCCGAAGATGTTGCGGAAGTCGCCGCCGGGGCGCAGGCCGAACATGTTCATGTGGATGGCCGCGCAGGCGCCGCCCTTGTCGGTGCCATGGTCGAAACCCATCCAGGCGGCGATGGAGCTGCCCCAGTCGCCGCCCTGCGCCACATAGGACGTATAGCCGAGGACATCGGTCATCAGCCGATCCATGTACCGGGCCTGCTCGCGGGGATCGACCGGGGACGGCGGCTTGCCGGAATAGCCGTAGCCCACCAGCGACGGCACGATCACGTCACGGCCGTCCTCGGCGACACCGCCGAAGCGTTCGGGATGGGCGAGGCGTTCGACGCAGTCCAGGAACTCGAAATAGGAGCCTGGCCAACCATGCAGCAGAATCAATGGAGCAGGGTTCGTTCCTGATCCATTTTCGCGGATGAAGTGGATCGGGATATTGTCCACCTCGGCCTTGAACTGGGGAAAGCGGTTCAGCCCGGCCTCGGCCTTGCGCCAATCGAATCCGTTCAACCAGTGATCGCACAGCCTGCGCATGTAACTGCCGTTGGCGCCGTACTGCCAGCCGGCGTCGACCGGTTCCTCGAACCATTCATAGGCGCGCACCCGCGCCATGATCCGGTCGATGTCGTGCCGAGGGATGTGGACGGTGAAGGGATTCATCAACTCAACCTTTTGCTGTCATCCCGGCGAAGGCCGGGACCCAGAACGGGGAAGAGCAGAGCCCCATGATCCCCTGGGTCCCGGCCTTCGCCGGGATGACAAGGTATTCATGGGTTTAGCCCCAGTTCCTCAGAAATTCCCGGAGGTCTTCCAGGAAGATTTCCGGCTGCTCGAAGGCGGCGAAGTGACCGCCTCTGGGCTGCTCCTTCCAGTGGACCACGTTATACGCCTTCTCGGCGTAGGAGCGCGGCGGCACGGGCGCGATCTCGCGCGGATAGGAGGCGATGCCGGTCGGCGTCTCGCAGCGCTGGCCCGGCGGGAAGGCAAAGCCGCCTTCCGTGCCGACGCCGTAATACTGCCAGGCCGCGGTGTTGAACCGGCGGGTGACCACGTAGAGCATGATGTTCGTCAGCAGCTTGTCCTTGCTGTAGACGTTCTCGATGTGGCCGCCTTCCTTGCCCTCGTTGGACAGGTCGGACCAGGTGTGGAACTTCTCGGTCAGCCAGGCGGCCACGCCGACCGGGCTGTCCATCATGGCGTAGGACAGCGACTGGGGCTTGGTGCCCTGGACCATGAAGTAGCCGCGCTCGACCGCCATGCGCTGCTCGGCATAGACGGCCCAGGCCTTTTCCTCGGGCGTCTCGGGAGGCGCCGCGACCCCGGCGATGCCGGCCGGGGCATTCCCGCCGGGCCGGACGCCGACCAGGTTCATGTGGATCGACATCACCGCGCCGCCCTTGTCGGCGCCGTGGTCGAAGCCCAGCCAGCCGGCGATCAGCGCGCCCCAGTCGCCGCCCTGGACCACATAGCTCCCGTAGCCCAGCACCCTGGTCATCAGGCCGTCCATGAAGACGGCCTGGGCGCGCGGTCCGATCGGCTTGGGCGGCGGGCCGGAGAAGCCGTAGCCGACCAGCGACGGGATGATCACATCGCGGCCGTCCTCGGCCTTGCCGCCATAGCGTTCCGGATGGGCGAGCGGGCCGGTCAGGTGCAGCAACTCGAAATACGAACCCGGCCAGCCATGCAGCAGGATGAGCGGCAGATTGTCCGGATTCGAGCCGCGCTCGTGGACGAAGTGGATGTCGATGCCGTCCACATTGGCCTTGAACTGCGGCCATTCGTTGAGCCTGGCCTCGGCCTTGCGCCAGTCGTACTGGTCAAGCCAGTAACCGGTCAGCTCGCGCAGATAGGCCTGGTTGCAGCCATAGTTCCAGCCGGCGTCGACCGGCTCCTCGAACCATTCATATTCGCGGATGCGGCGCTTGATGCGGTCCAGTTCATAGTCCGGGATGTCGACCCGGAACGGTGTCACGGCAGTCACCAGTTTTCCTCCCCAGGAACGTTTCTCAGGCGGCGATCATGCCGCCATCGACGTGCAGCGCGCCACCCGTCATGTAGGACGACTTGCCGGAAAGCAGGAACACGACGCCGTCGGCGATCTCCTCGGGCGAGGCGAGGCGCTTCATCGGCACCACCTGGGCGAACACCTCGTCATTGCCGCCGGTCGCCGCGTCCATGGGCGGCGTCTTGGTGTTGCCGGGGCAGATCACGTTCACGCGGATGTTCTTCTCGGCATATTCCAGGCCGGCGCACTTGGTCAGGCCCATGATCCCGTGCTTGGCGGCGGTGTACCAGTTCAGGCCCGCCATGGCCTTGACGCCGTAGATCGACGCGTTGTTGACGATGGCGCCGCCGCCCGCGCGCATCATGGCGGCCAGCTCGTACTTCATGCAGTAGAACGTGCCCTTGAAGTTCAGGTCGATGCCGCGGTTGAACTCGTCCAGGCTCATCTCGTGGATCGGCAGCAGCGTCTCGTGGAACATGCCCGAATTGTTGAAGGCGAGGTCCAGCCGGCCGAATTCCTTCTCGGCGCGCGCCACCAGCGCCTCGCACTGCTCGGCGACCGAGCAATCGGTGCGGTGGAACAGCGCCTTGCCGCCGGCCTTCTCGATCTCGTGGCAGGCCGCTTCGCCCTTGTCGGCGGAACGGTTGCCGATCACC
Organism: Rhizobium sp. Q54; assembly: GCA_945872035.1. Classification (GTDB taxonomy): domain Bacteria; phylum Pseudomonadota; class Alphaproteobacteria; order SMXS01; family SMXS01; genus RI-34. The sequence goes on along the minus strand of CAMBYA010000218.1, from coordinate 334 downwards.
ACGGTCGCGCCTTCGCGGCCCATGGCGATGGAAGCGGCGCGGCCGATGCCGCTGCCGCCGCCGGTGACGATGGAAATCTTGTTCTCGAGCAGCATGTCAGTCTCCCGTTTCATCCATTTGGGCAGGATTTCGCCGACCTTAGCAGAAATCGGCGGCCTGCCAGCAGAATCGCGCTCAGGGAATAATCAGGCCTGCCGTTTTTGATTCTGGTGACGTCGGGCCGCCCGTGCTAAGGCACGCTCCCTCCAAGGCCCTCTCCAGAAATTCAGGGCATCCGTACCATTCCCGGCCGGTTACCGGACCGGCCGCAACAGGCAGACCGTGATCAAGGCAG
>CAMBYA010000217.1 GCA_945872035.1 Rhizobium sp. Q54 | reverse complement strand
GCTGCTTCGCCTTCACCGGCGCCTGGCTACCGCTCGACGGCGGGCTGGCCATGGGCAACTTCATCCGCGATGCGCTGGCCGGCCGGGACATCGTCGTCGCGGGCGACGGCACCGCCATCCGCTCCTACCTGTATGGCGCGGACCTGGCGATCTGGCTGCTGACCGTTCTGGTCCGGGGCGAAGGTTGCCGGCCCTACAATGTCGGAGGCGCCGAAGCGATATCGATCGCCGACCTGGCGCGGTTGGTCAGCGCGGCGGCGGGCAGGCCGGACGGCGTCGTAGTCCGCAACCAGGCCAGCCCCGGCGACGCACGCGACATCTACCTGCCCGATCTCACCCGGACCACGGAAGAACTCGGCCTCCAGGCGACCATCGACATCCGGCAGGCGGTGCGCCGGACGTTGGACTGGTACCGTATGAGGCAGGGATAGGGGAACGGGCTAGACGATCCGGGCGTGCTGGGGTGCATGGCGGCCGACCTTGGCGGCCAGGTCATCCTTGGTGAAGGGCTTCAGCAGGACGCTGGCGTGATCGCCCATGTCCGTCAGCTCCTTGTCGAACTTCTCGGCATAGCCGGTGGTGATCACCACCCGCAGGTCCGGCTTGGCCTTGATGGCGCGGTCTGCGAGCTGCAGCCCGTTATAGGCGCCGGGCATGGCGACGTCCGTCAGCAGGATGTCGACCTCTGGATGACGCTGCAGGAAAAGCAGTCCGTCGACCGCGTTGTCCTTGGAATAGACCTTGTAGCCGATGGATTCGACCATCTGCACGATCATGCCGCGCACATCGTCGTCATCGTCCACGACGAGCACGGTTTCCTCGCTACTACGGGAGACCGCGGCCGCCGATGACAGCGCCACCGTCGCAGCCTGACGCTCGGTTTCTGGCAGCCACATGGTGAAGGCCGTGCCACGGCCCGGTTCGCTGTCGACCCTGATTACGCCGCCCGAGCGCTGGACGAAGCTGTAGACCATGGTGAGGCCGAGGCCGCTGCCCACGTCATGGGCCTTGGTGGTGTAGAACGGCTCGAAGATGCGCTGCTTCACCTCCTCGGTCATGCCGGAACCGGTATCGCGCACCTCGAGCGTGATGTAGCTGCCCGGCGCCAGTCCCGGCACCGCCTCGACCGCGTCCGCCGAGACCACCTCATGCCGGCTGGTGATGCTGAGTATGCCCCCTTTCGGCATGGCGTCCCGCGCATTCACGGCAAGATTGAGCAGGGCGTTCTCGAACGCGTTGGGGTCGATCAGCGTGTTGCCGAGCCCATCAGCCAATTTCTCGACGATCTTTACCTGGCCGCCCAGGGTCCGCTCGAGCAGCGGCGTAACACCCTTGATCAGCTCGTTGAGGTCGACGGGAACCGGATCGTCCGGCTGGCCCTTGGAGAAGGCAAGCAGCCGCCTGGTAAGCTGCGAGCCCCGTTCGCCGGCCATCTTGATCTGCTTCAGGAAGCGGGTCGACGGCGAAGTGTCGGCTTCCTTGCCCTCTAGCAGGAAGTCGATGTTCCCCATGATGACCTGCAACAGGTTGTTGAAGTCGTGGGCGATGCCGCCGGCGAGTTGGCCTACCGCCTCCAGTTTCTGCGCCTGGGCGAGTTGCTGCTCAATGCCACGGTTCTTGCGTTCGAGCTCGCGCTCGTCGGTGATGTCGCGGAACCAAAGAATGGCCCCGTTTACCTTGCCGTCCTCGGCATGCAGCGGCACCGCGGATACCAGCAGGCGCACCTCGCGCTCGGAGTTGGGCAGCGCCAGCAGCAGCTCTTCCTCCAGCACGGTCATGCCGGCCAGCGCCAGCGTCGATGGCCGCTTGCTCTTGGGCAGCGGGGCGCCGGAATGCGGATCCACGTAGCGCGCGGCCTCGAGGAACTTGTCGCGGAACAGGCCGATGTCGATATAGCTGCGCGCGGCCCGGTTGGCGTAGAGCACCGTCTTGCGCGCATCCATGATCACCAGGCCTTCGCTGAGACCTTCGATCGCCTGGGTCAGAAGGAAGCTCTTGCGGGCGTTGTCCGCGTTGAGCATGTCCAGCTGTTGCCCCTGCAGCGCGCTCTTGTTGCGGTACTGTACCGCCAGCAGTATGGCGAAAAGCATGGGGATGCTGCTGGCCGCAAGGAACGCCCGGCTGATGTTGGACGTGGGGCCCGGAATGCTGATCAGGTCGGTCTGGACCGCCAGCCCCAGCGCGATCAGCATCACCGAGATGGTGCCGAACAGGATGCGCAGCGTCCGGCCAGTAATCAGGAGGTAGAGCGAAACGAACGCCGTAGCGCCCCAGACAACGGCGCCGCCGACGTCCAGTCCAGCCAAGGATTCAGTGACGAGCACTGTCGCCCCCCTGTCTTACAAGGAGGGCACGAGTCAGCACATCGCCAGGCGCGGGATCACCCCGCAGCCGGATTCTGCCGAATTTACTCAATAGGAGCGCCCAATTCGCCCATAACAAGTTCAAGGTAACAGGAAGACCACGAGCTCAGAAGTTTCTCTGCACCTATTGTGAGTGCTACGCCTCATTTATGGCATCATCAGGGCAAAGCCGGTCCGGGATTCGAGGAGAACAGCGCGTGGCACTAGGCGAAGAGCTGGTCAAGGCCGGCTATATCCGGCCGGAAGATGTGGTGCGGGCGCTGGAGTATCAGCGCGCCAGCGGCCAGCCGCTGGGCGAATGCCTGATGGCGATCGGCGCGATCACCAGCGACGGCCTCGACAGTTTCTTCAACTATTCGGTTCCGCCGATCGTCAGGATCGAGGATACCGGCCTCAACCGGTTCTTCGTTCTCGACCTCATGCTGAAGATCATGTTCTCGTATGGCCACGAGACGAAGAGGGCCGTCGCCAACGAAATCAAGCTGCCGCTCGCGGTCGTCGACAAGCTGATGGACCTGGCCTATGAGCGCCGCCTGGTGGAATCCATGGGTGCGACCGACCAGGCCCGGTTGACCTCCGAGTTGCGCTATGGCCTCAGCGAGCTGGGCCGCGCCGCCGCCATCCGCGCGCTGGAGCTGTCGAATTACGCAGGCCCAGCGCCCGTGACGCTGGAACAGTTCTCAGGCCAAGTCGAGCGCCAGCGGATCATCAATGACCGCGTCGACACGGTCCGGCTGAAAAAGTCACTGTCGCGCCTGACGCTGCCGGCCGGCCTGGTCGAGCGGCTCGGCCCCGCCGTCAATTCGGGCCGCTCGCTGCTGCTCTACGGCGAACCCGGCAACGGCAAGACGTCGATCGCCGTGGCGATCGCCGACAGCTTCGAGCAATATATCTATGTGCCTTATGCACTGTCCGTCGGATCCCAGGTCATCAACATCTATGATCCGTCACTGCACGAGCCGATCACCGGCGGGCGGGCGGGCACTCAAGCCGAAACGGACTCCCCGAGCCTGACGGTGCAGGCCGAGGACCCGCGCTGGCTGCGCTGCCACCGCCCCATCGCCATCACCGGCGGCGAGCTGACCATGAAGATGCTCGACATCAACTACAATGAGCAGTTGCGCTACAGCGAAGCGCCGCTGCACCTGAAGGCCGTCAGCGGCGTGCTGCTGATCGACGATCTTGGCCGCCAGGAAGCCCGCGTCGAGGACATCCTCAACCGCTGGGTGTTCCCGCTGGAGCGCGGCACCGACTTCCTGACGCTGCATACCGGCAAGAAGTTCGCCGTGCCGTTCGGCGGCCTGATCATCTTCTCGACCAACAAGCCGCCGTCACAGCTCGTGGACGAGGCCCTGCTCAGGCGCATCCCGTACAAGTTCTATATCGGCCCGCCGACCATGGACGAGTACATCAAGATATTCCGGGAGGTCTGCGAGGACGCCAACCTGCAATACTCGCAGGACCTGATCGACGAACTGATCCGCAGCTTCTACCCCAAATACAACTTGCAGCTTGCCCGGTTCCATCCGGGGTTCATGATCCGGCACATCATGGCCAGCTATCGATACGAAGGTCAAAGCGCACAGCTGACCAGGGACGTGCTGTTCGAAGCGGCGGAGCACCTGGTCGTCAAGGACTGACGGCTGCACGGCCAGGGCGTCGACGACGCCATCAATTCTTGGGTTGATTGTCCTTGCCGTGACTCTTGTGCGTTTCTTCATGATTCAAATTTGATCAATATTGTCCCGCGTTCAGTTCGCGCCGGTTATCCTGTTGTGCCGGACGCGGTTTGTTCTGTACTATGAGGCGCCGCGAAATGGGCTGGGCCAACGGCGCGGGGCGCGGCGGCAGTCCCGCGCAACAGGATGTGACCGCATGAAGAATGCGATATTCGAGGACCTGTTCGTCCTTGAGCTAGCCAACAACCATTGGGGCTCGCTGGAGCGCGGACTGAAGATCATCGGCGACTTCGGCCAGGTGGTCCGGTTCAACAACGTCCGCGCCTCGATCAAGCTGCAGTTCCGCGACGTCGACAGCTTCGTGCACAAGGACCACCGGCAGCGCGAGGACGTGCGCTATATCAAGAAGACCATCGCCACCCAGATGCCCTGGGACTCGCTGCGCGCCATGGTCAAGGCCGTGCGTGCCCAGAGCATGCTCACCATGGTGACGCCATTCGACGAGACCTCGGTCGACAAGACCGTCGAGTTCGGCGTCGATATTCTCAAGCTTGCAAGCTCGGACATCCGCGACTGGTTCCTCATCGAGAAGATCGCCGCGACCCGCAAGCCGGTGATCGCATCCACGGGCGGCTCGTCGCTGCGCGACATGGACGACCTGATCACCTTCTTCAACCGGCGCGGCATCCCGTTCGCGCTGAACCATTGCGTATCGATCTATCCCTCGCACGATTCCGAGATCGAGCTGAACCAGATCGACT
>CAMBYA010000216.1 GCA_945872035.1 Rhizobium sp. Q54 | reverse complement strand
GAGAAGCACATCACCGGCGATTTCCCGGGCGAGTTCCCGCCCAGGAAATAGGAGAGCGGCGATGCATGTGGGCCTCGGGATGAACTTCCAGGCGCTGGACGGCAAAATGTCCGACGCCGAGGTCTACGAGTTCGAGCTGGACCTCGCGGCGCGGGCCGAGGCGCTGGGCTATGACAGCATCTGGACGCCGGAGCACCACTTCACCGACTACATGATGACGCCCAACGTGCCCCAGTTCCTGTCCTGGGTCGCCGGCCAGACGACGACGATCCGGCTGGGCACCATGGTGACGGTGCTGCCGTGGCACGATCCGGTGCGGGTTGTGGAGAACTTCACCCTGCTCGACCACCTGTCGAAAGGGCGGGCGATCCTGGGGCTGGGCCGCGGCCTGGGCCGGGTGGAGTTCGACGCCTTCCGGGTGGAGATGGCGGAATCCCGCAAGCGCTTTACCGAATATACCGAGGCCATCGTCACCGCGCTGGAGACCGGCGTCATCGAGCATGACGGCGAACTCTACAAGCAACCGCGCACCCGCATCCGGCCAGGCCCCTATGCCAGCTTCAAGGGACGCCGCTTCGCCTCGTCCAACTCGCCGGATTCGCTCGACTTGATCGCCCGGCTGGGGCTGGGCGCCATGATCATCGCCCAGAAGCCGTGGGACAAGGTGATCGTCGACCTGGACCGGTACCGGAAGCGGTTCCTGGAGGTGAACGGCGAGGAGGCGCCCAAGCCCGTCCTCGCCATGTTCGTCTGCGTCAGCGAGGACCCGGCCGAGGCCGAGCGCATGCGCCGGGTCTACATCCAGCGCTACGCCCGCTCGACCATCGAGCATTACGAGTTCGACAATGTGGGTTTCGCCGAAATCGAGGGCTACGAGTACTACGCGGGCCTCGCCCGGCTGATCGGCAAGCTGGGTATCGACGGCTTCAACAACATCCTCGCCGACCTGCAGGCCTGGGGCACGCCGGAGAAGGTGGCCGACACGCTGCTGCGCTACGTGGACATGGCCCAGGCCGGCGGCCTGCTGGTGCAGCTCTGCTTCGGCGGCATGGAGAAGGACGTGGCGCGGGCCAACTATGACCTGTTCGCCGAGAAGGTGCTGCCAAGGCTGAAGGCCTACGATGTCGGCGGCGACCTGGGCGTGCAGTACAGCCCGGCGGTGCAGTACGCGGCCGCGGAATAGCGTATCAGGATCGAATATTGAGGAAACCAGTTCCCTTAAAAACCCAAACTAACGTGCTTGTTAAATCTCGCCGTCGCTGCTGTATATGTTACGGCCTTCACCGTGACCATGGGATTAAGCAAGGACAAGTCGCCCATATTGATCGAAATTCTTCAAATAGTGAGGAATCCAATTTGGCATTTCTATGCTTGTCCCATCACGATGAATATGATAGCACAACTAGACAAAGCAAAGGTCTTTCACCTGATGAGATAAGAATATATTTGGACGAGTTGTACTCACACAACAATAGTTTATTTACATTTGTAAGAGGGTCAACGTCGCAATATAACTTCGATTTAAATTGGGATCCTAGCGATATTGAAGGCAGTTATGTAAGGACTTCCGAAGATGACAGCGCCGAAATTCGTGTCGTCGCGGTAGGACAAAATATGTACCACGTTAGTGGTATAGCGTTTCACGGCACAAATCGAACAGAAGGGCCAAATATTGGTCAAATTGACTTTGTTTCTCATTTTCGAGAAGATTCGTTGTTATTTCTTAACCAAGATAATTCCGTTGTTATGAAATTTGGCACAGGGACGTTAGCTGTAAGCGAGAGCAATTGGTTTGGAAAGTATGGGGTCGGTGTAAATTTTAATGGAAAATACACGCGCACTTCAGTATCCAGCGTAACAAACCCCTAAAAACGAGGGGCGCGGACCTTACGGCCCACGCCCCTCGCAACCTGTTCAGAATCGCTTACCTCGCCACGTCGTAGCGGTCGTTGTTCATCACCTTGGCCCAGGCCGCGGCGAAGTCCCTGGCGAACTTCTCCTTCGCGTCGGCCGAGGCGTAGACTTCCGCGAAGGCGCGGAGCTGCGAGTGCGAGCCGAAGACCAGGTCGACGCGGGCGCCGGTCCACCTGAGTTCCCCGGTCCTGCGGTCGCGGCCCTCATAGACGCCATCGATGTTCGCCGACGGCGCCCATTCGGTGGCCATGGTGAGCAGATTGACGAAGAAGTCGTTGGTCAGCGTCTCCGGCCGGTCGGTGAACACGCCGTGGGTCGACTGGCCCACATTGCCGCCAAGCACGCGCATGCCGCCAACCAGCACCGTCATCTCGGGCGCCGTGAGCTGCAGCAACTGGGCCTTGTCGACCAGCGCCTCCTCGGGCGACATGATGTGCCGGTCGGTATAGTAGTTGCGGAAGCCGTCGGCCTTCGGCTCGAGCGGCGCGAATGACGCCACGTCGGTCTGCTCCTGTGACGCGTCCATCCGGCCTGGCGTGAACGGCACCTTCAGGTCGATACCGGCGGCCTTCGCCGCCTTCTCGATCGCCGCGCCGCCGCCCAGCACGATCAGGTCGGCGAGCGAGACCTTCTTGCCGTAGTCCCGCTGGATGCCTTCCAGGGTCTGGAGCACCTTGGCCAGCTCTGCCGGCTGGTTGGCTTCCCAGTCCTTCTGCGGCGCAAGGCGGACGCGCGCGCCATTCGCGCCGCCCCGCTTGTCGGAGCCGCGGAACGTCGATGCCGACGCCCAGGCGGCCGAGACCAGCTGCGACACCGACAGGCCCGACGACAGGATCCTGGACTTCAGGTCCGCGATGTCCGCGTCGCCGACAACCGGGTGATCGAGAGCCGGAACCGGGTCCTGCCAGATCAGCGTCTCCTTCGGCACGAGCGGGCCCAGGTAACGCTGGATCGGGCCCATGTCGCGGTGGGTGAGCTTGAACCAGGCGCGGGCGAAGGCGTCTGCGAACTGGTCCGGGTTTTCGAGGAAGCGCCGCGAGATCTTCTCGTACGCCGGATCGAAGCGCAGCGCGAGATCCGTGGTGAGCATTTTCGGCACCTGCTTCTTCGACGGATCGAACGCATGCGGGACCGAGGGCTCGGCGTTCTTCGCCCGCCACTGCTGGGCGCCTGCCGGGCTCTTCTCCAGTTCCCATTCGAACGCGAACAGGTTCTCGAAGAAATGGTTGCTCCACCTGGTCGGCGTCTGCGTCCAGGTGACTTCCGGACCGCCGGTGATGGTATCCGCGCCCAGGCCCGTGCCATGGGTGCTGCGCCAGCCGAGACCCTGATCCTCGATGCGCCCGGCTTCCGGCTCCGGACCCAGAAGGGAAGGATCGCCGGCGCCATGGGTCTTGCCGAAGGTATGACCGCCGGCGATCAGCGCGACCGTCTCCTCGTCATTCATCGCCATGCGCGCGAAAGTCTCGCGAATGTCCCTGGCCGCCAGGACCGGATCAGGGTTGCCGTTCGGTCCTTCCGGGTTGACGTAGATCAGGCCCATCTGCACCGCGCCCAGGGGATTCTGGAGCTCTCGATCGCCGCTATAGCGGGTATCGTCCAGCCATTTGTTCTCGGGGCCCCAGTAGAGCTCTTCCGGTTCCCAGGTGTCGGCGCGGCCGCCGGCGAAACCGAACGTCCTGAAGCCCATGGATTCCAGCGCGACGTTGCCGACGAGCACGAACAGATCGGCCCACGAAAGCTTGCGGCCGTATTTCTGCTTGATCGGCCACAGCAGCCGGCGCGCCTTGTCGAGGTTGGTGTTGTCCGGCCAGCTGTTGAGCGGCGCGAAGCGCTGCTGACCGGCACCGGCCCCGCCGCGCCCGTCGGCGATGCGGTAGGTGCCCGCGCTGTGCCATGCCAGGCGAATGAACAGGCCGCCATAATGGCCGAAGTCGGCTGGCCACCAGTCCTGCGAATCGGTCATCAGGGCATGCAGGTCCTTGACCACCGCATCCAGGTCGAGACTCCTGAATTCCGTGGCGTAATCGAACGTTTCGCCCATCGGATCGGCCAGGCCGGAGCGCTGGTGGAGACCCTGCAGGCTGAGCTGTTCAGGCCACCAATCGCGGTTGGAGTGGGCACGGCCGCCGCCCGACATCGGGCACTTCGCATCAGTCGACATGATCATACTCCGTTTGGTGAGCACTACGGATCAAAGGTAGGTCGCCACCGCATCCCGCCCACCTCTTTTTGCGAATTCGACGCATGAAAGTTTTGTGTTCCTGCGACGCATTGACGTCAGACATGAAGGGCCGAAACGCAAAGGGCGCGGACCTTGCGGCCCGCGCCCTCGTGACCACGATGGGTAATGCGCTACTCGGCGGCCTGCCGATCGGGCCGCTGGAACAGGGCATTGAGCTGGTCGTCCGGCGTGTCCAGCAGGCGCTGGACCCAGCCGTGGAATTTCTGGCCGCCCCATTCGTTGCGGCCGAACAGCGAATGCGTCCGTGCGCCGGCGTTGAGGGCCTGCTGCACCTGCAGGCCGGTCTTGTAATCCTCGTCGCGCACCACGTTCTCCAGCAGGTCGAACTGCACGCGGGCGCCGTCCTTGCCGGCCTGGTCGGGCTCGGATTCCATCATGTAGTATTGGGTGGTGAACGACTCGCCAACGGTTTCACCCGGGAAAAGCTGGGAGATCATCACGCCGCGCCCGCCGCCCTTGAACGAGGCGATCGAGATGTGCGGGAAGATGGTCCAGACACCGGTCATGACGTCTTCCATCGGCCACTGGTCTTCCGGGATCTTGTCGAGATGGGCGTAGCGGTCGGGCGAGGTGACCCGCTGGTGCGGGCCCCAGGCATAGTAATTGGCCTGCGGCGAGCGGGCGCCGCCGATGGTGTCCTTGTGCAGCACCGGCAGGTGGTAGAAATCCAGGTAGCC
>CAMBYA010000215.1 GCA_945872035.1 Rhizobium sp. Q54 | reverse complement strand
GGCCGCGACGCCATCGTGAAAGCCTGGGTCGCGGCCATGGCCAGCCTGCCGCCGATGGTCGGCACGTCAACGCTTGGCGCCGTGAGCATCACGGGCGACACGGCTACCGGCCGGGCCTATCCCCGCGAATTCATCATCTGGCCGGATGGCAGGACGCGGACCGACACCGGCCGCTATGACGACACCTATGTGAAGCGGGACGGTCGCTGGCTGTTCAAGTCCCGCACCTATATCAGCCTGCACTCTGCCTGACAGGACGCTCTGCCATGCTCAAGGTCGCGATTCTCGATGACTACGCCCGCGTTGCCCTCGACGTGGCGGACTGGTCTCTGCTCGACGGTGTCGCCGAGCTGACCGTTTTCGACCGGCACCTTTCGGAGGAAGAGGCCGCGACCCTGCTGCAGCCGTTCGACGTACTGTGCACCGTCCGCGAGCGCATGGCCCTGCCGCGCACCCTGATCGAACGCCTGCCGAACCTGAAGCTGATCACCATCATCGGCATGGGGCTCGCTAACCTGGACATGCAGGCCGCGACGGACCATGGCGTTCTGGTGGTCCACTCCGATTTCTCGCGTCCGGCCTTCGCCAATAGTGCCAACGCCACGCCCGAGCTCACATGGGGCTTGATGATCGCCACCGTCCGCCACATGGCGCAGGAAGGGCAGCGCATGCGGGATGGCTGCTGGCAGGCCACGACCGGCATCATCCTCGCAGGCCGCACCCTCGGACTGCTCGGCCTCGGCCGGATCGGCAAGCGCATGGCGCAGTACGCCCATGCCTTCGACATGCCGGTCATCGCCTGGAGCCAGAACCTGACCGACGAGGCCGCCGCGGTCTCGGGCGCAACCCTCGTCGACAAGGACGAGCTGTTCCGCCGCTCGGACGTCCTGTCGATCCACGTCCAGCTCAGCGAGCGCACCCGTGGCCTGGTCACCGGCCGCGAACTGGCGCTGATGAAGCCGGACGCCTACCTGATCAACACCTCGCGCGGCCCCATCATCGACGAGGCCGCCCTGATCGATGTCCTGCGCAACCGCCGCATCGCCGGCGCGGGCCTCGACGTCTTCGACCGCGAACCGCCGCCCACCGGCCATCCCTACCGGAACATGGACAACGTCACGGTCACGCCGCATCTCGGCTACACCACGATCGAGACGCTGGCCGCATTCTACGGCGACATGCCCGAAGCCATCGCCGCCTTCGCGGCGGGCAATCCGATGCGCGTGATCAACAAGGACGTGCTAGGGCGTTAGTCTATGGCTTTGCGAGCTGCGAGCCAGGCAAGTACGCCCCGCGCCGCCGCGACGCCGGTTGCAAAGCTCGCCTGCAGCAGATAGCCGCCAGTTGGCGCTTCCCAGTCCAGCATTTCGCCCGCCGCGAACACGCCGGGCAGGGCCCTCAACATCAGGTCGTCGTCCACGGCATCGAGGCTGACACCGCCCGCCGTGGAGATTGCCCGTTCGATGGGCTGGGTCGCGGTCAGGGTGACCGGGACGCCTTTGATCAAGGCCGCGAGCGCACCGCCGCTCGGCAGATCGCCCGCTTCGCGCAGCAGGTTGACGGCAACAGGCGGCAGATGCGTGGCCTTGCGCAGGAAAGTGGCCAGCGACTGGCCTTTCGCCGGGCGGCTCAGCTTGTCCGTCAGCCTGGAGCGTGTCATGTCCGGCCGCAGGTCGATTTCCAGCACCGCCTTGCCGTCCCGTTCGATGGCATCCCGCAGCGCCGCGCTCAGCGCATACACCGCGCCGCCCTCGATGCCGTAATGGGTGACGACCGCGTCGCCGCGCGCGGACTGGCCTTCGAAGCGCAGGGCGATCCCCTTCAACGGCGTGCCGCCGAACCGGGCGCGGAACAGCGGGCTCCAATCGGCGACGAAACCGCAGTTGGAAGGCTGGAACGGCTCGATGCCGACGCCGCGCGTCTCGAGTGGCACGGACCAGCTTCCGTCCGATCCCAGCTTGGCCCAGCTCGCGCCGCCAAGCGCCAGAACGGTCGCGTCCGGCTTTACTGTCACCGGACCGTCTGGACCGCGAAAGGTGAGGGCGCCCTTATCGTCCCAGCCGAGCCAGTCATGCCGCGTCCGCAACTCGACACCCTGGCCGCCCAGCCGCCGCAGCCACGCGCGCAGCAGCGGCGACGCCTTCATGGTCCTCGGGAATATCCGGCCGCTCGACCCGGTGAAGGTCTGCTCGCCCAATCCCTCCGCCCAGGCAACCAAAGCCGCCGGCGAAAACGCCTCCAGGATCGGCCGCAGCCGCTCCGACGCCGCGCCGTATCGCGTGGCGAACGTCTCGAATGCCTCCGAGTGGGTCAGGTTCGGGCCGCCGCGCCCGGCCATCAGCAGCTTGCGCCCCGGCGACGGCATGCGGTCGTAGACGGTGACCGCCATGCCCGCCGCGCTCAGGATCTCGGCCGCCATCAGGCCAGCGGGGCCCGCGCCGATCACCGCGATCTGGTGTTGCCGTTGGTCATCCATTGGACGTGCTCCCGTCGCGCCATGCGGTAGCACTGCTGACGCCGCCGCGCCATCCCTAGAACCCGATACGGGCAATTCCACGAGTCAGCTGTTCCATTTTTGCAGGGTTGCCAGAATGCTGCAGCGCACACAATCGGCTGGCAGAGGGACAGGGCGAACAGACCTCATGGCCATGAACCAAGCCACCGCATCCTGGGTCTCCGAGGCGAAGACGGTCCTCGACCTGGCCCGCGCCGGCACCTGATGGGCATTGTTTCAACGCATCGTAGGAGAGCCCTGTGAACCTGAAGGACAAGGTTTGTGTCGTCACCGGCGCGGCGCGCGGCATCGGCGAGGCCATCGCGAGGCGCTATGTGGCGGAAGGCGCCAGGGTTGCCATCGCCGATCTGGACCTTGCCTCGGCATGCGAAACAGCGGCCACCCTCTCTGCGATGGGACCGGGTGAAGCCATGGGGGTCGCCATGGACGTGGTCAGCGAGCAAGCCGTCAATGACGGCATCGCCCAGGTCGCGGCGGAATGGGGCGGCATCGACGTGCTGGTGTCCAATGCCGGCATCCAGATCGTTCACAAGATCGAGGATTTCCCGTTCGCCGACTGGAAGAAGATGCTGGCCATCCACCTCGACGGTGCCTTCCTGACCTCGAAGGCCTGTATCCCGCACATGTATGCCCGCGGCGGCGGCTCGGCGATCTTCATGGGCTCGGTGCATTCCAAGGAGGCCTCGCCGCTGAAGGCGGCCTACGTCACCGCCAAGCACGGCCTGCTGGGCCTCGCCCGCGTCATCGCCAAGGACGGCGCCGAGAAGGGGGTGCGCGCCAACGTCATCTGTCCCGGATTCGTCCGCACGCCGCTGGTCGACAAGCAGATCCCCGAGCAGGCGAAGGAACTGGGCATCTCCGAGGAGGAGGTCGTCAGCCGGATCATGCTGGGCAATACCGTCGACAAGCAGTTCACGACCGTCGAGGATGTGGCCGAGGTGGCGTTGTTCTTCGCGGCTTTCCCGTCCAGCGCGCTGACCGGTCAGTCGCTCATCGTCAGCCATGGCTGGTTCATGGAATAGGAGTCACCGTGCAGGTATCCGACATCGCACCGCTTTGGCAGCCTTCCGCCGACCGCATGGCGGGCAGCAACATCGTCGCGTTCATGCGCGAGGCGGAGAAACGCTGGTCGGTGAGCCTGCCGGACTACGAGGCGCTTTGGCGCTGGTCCGTCGACCGGCCCGAAAACTTCTGGACGCTGGTATGGGATTTCTGCGGCATCGTCGCCGAGACCAGGGGCGACCGCGTCATCGCCGACGGCGATGCGATGCCCGGCGCGCGCTTCTTCCCCGACGCCAGGCTCAGCTTCGCCCAGAACCTCATGCGCCGGCGCGACGACACCCCGGCGCTGATCTTCAAGGGCGAGGACAGGGTCAAGCGCCAAATTTCGTGGGCCCAGCTGTATGACGAGGTGTCCTGCATGGCGCAGGCCATGCGCGCCATGGGCATCGTCGAGGGCGACCGGGTCGCCGCCTACATGCCCAACATGCCGGAAACGGTCATTGCCATGCTGGGCGCCAACAGCATCGGCGCGATCTTCTCGTCGGCGTCGCCCGACTTCGGCGTGCAGGGCGTCGTCGACCGTTTCGGCCAGATCGAGCCGAAGCTGCTGATCCTGGCGGACGGCTATTATTACGGCGGAAAGACCATCTTCTGCCTCGACAAGCTGCCCGAGATACTCTCGCGCATGCCGAGCATCCAGAAGGCGGTCGTGGTGCCATACATCGACGCGACCATGCTGCCGATCCAGCAGGCCGTGCACCTGGAGATGTTCCTGTCGCCGTTCAAGGCGGGCAAGATCGCGTTCGCCCAGCTTCCGTTCAACCATCCGCTCTACATCATGTTCTCGTCGGGCACGACCGGCGTGCCAAAGTGCATCGTGCACGGGCAGGGCGGCACGCTGCTGCAACAGCTCAAGGAGCACCGCCTCAACGGCGACATGCGGGTGGGCGACCGGGCGTTCTGGTTCACCACCTGCGGCTGGATGATGTGGAACTGGCTGGTCTCGGCGATGGCTTGCGAGGCGACGCTTCTGCTCTACGACGGCTCGCCGTTCCATCCGGACGGCAACGTCATCTTCGATTTCGCCGACGAAGCCGGCATGACCCTGTTCGGCACTTCGGCCAAGTTTATCGACGCCTGCAACAAGGCGGGCATCGAGCCGGCGAAGACCCACAAGCTGTCGACCGTCCGCATGCTCGGCTCGACCGGCTCGCCGCTGGTGGCGGAGAGCTACGACTACGTCTATGGCAAGATCAAACCGGACGTGCATCTCGCCTCCATCTCGGGCGGCACCGACCTGCTGAGCTGCTTCGTGCTGTGCAGCC
>CAMBYA010000214.1 GCA_945872035.1 Rhizobium sp. Q54 | reverse complement strand
TAGCCGACTAATAAGAATTATCGACGATCTCAAGAAGCAAGGCTCTTACGAGCCTTGCTTTTTTCTTGTGTGTTGTTCGGAGCCCGGGGGTGCGGTCAATCCGTCCGATGGAAATCGGGACGCAATGTGACCAACCCCGAGCCTTGCAGCCAATAGTACGCCCCCCACAGCACCGCCGCGATCACGCTGGCGGCAAGCACCTTGCGCCACATATAGGGCCGGACGGGCGCGCTGTCGGCGTGGCCCTCGCCTGCGACTTCTCCCATTTCGGCCGGAGTCTTCACGCCGATGGGCAGCATGGTGAAGAACACCACCCACCAAAACACCACGTACAGGACGATGCCGCTGACGACTCCCACGCCGGGGCTCCCGATCAGATCTGCTCGATTTCCACCAGAGTACCGCAGAAGTCCTTGGGAGAGAGGAACAGCACCGGCTTGCCGTGGGCGCCGATGCGGGGCTCGCCATCGCCCAGGATGGTGGCGCCCTCTTCCTTCAGCTTGTCGCGGGCCGACAGGATGTCGTCGACTTCGTAGCAGACATGGTGAATGCCGCCCGACTTGTTGCGCTCGAGGAACTTGGCGATGGGCGAGTTGTCGCCCAGCGGATACAGCAGCTCGATCTTGGTGTTCGGCAGCTCGACGAACACGGTGACCACGCCGTGGTCCGGCTGATCGACGGGATCGGTGACCTTGGCGCCGAGCGTATCGCGGTAGACCGCCGTCGCGGCGGCAAGATCCGGCACGGCGATGGCAACGTGGTTGAGACGACCGATCATGAACGCGCTCCTCTTGAATCCGGCATGGTAAATCCGGTTGGATCCTATTTAGGGAATCAGGCCTGTGCGGGCAATCGCAGAATCTGCACGTCCGTCACCGGCTTCTTTTCAGTCGTCTGGCGAACCACCCGCCGCGCCGCGACGCGGACCGCCTCGCGCAGCACATAGTCCTCGCGCCTTTGGCCGCGCGGCATGGCTTTTACAGCCGCCTCGATGGCGTCGGCGATGTCGTCCGCGAGGGCGCCGGGATCGGGCACGCCGAACAGGGTGACGCCCGGATCGGCCAGCAACCGGCCTTCGTCGTCGACCACGATGGCGACGACGAGATGACCATTATGCAGGCCGCGGCGCCGCTCGACGATGGAGACGCTGTCCTCTGCGACCAGCTGGTTGCCATCGAGCACCAGGCGGCCTGCCGTCACCCGGTCGATGATCTCCGCCTTGCCGGGCGCCAGCCGGATGACAGTGCCATTCTCGGGCACGACGCAATACGGCACCTGCAGTTCGCGCGCCAGGTCCGCGTGTTCATACAGGTGGCGCGCCTCGCCATGGACCGGAACCGCGATCTGGGGCCGGATCCACTGGTACATGCGGGCCAGTTCCTCGCGGCCGGGATGACCGGAGACATGCACGAACTCGTCCTTCTCGGTGATGATCCTGACGCCTCGCTTGGCGAGCGCGTTGTAAAGCCTGCTGAGCGCCAGTTCGTTGCCGGGGATGATCTTGGAAGAGAAGATCACCGTGTCGCCGTCCGCCAGGCTGATATGCGGATGATCGCCGGTGGCGATGCGGACCATGGCGCCGCGCGGCTCGCCCTGGCTGCCGGTGCAGATGTAAAGCACCTTGTCGCGGGGCAGGAAGCCGGCGTCGGCCTCATCGATGAACGGCGGCAGATGGGTCAGGTAGCCGGTCTCGCGGGCGACCTGGACATTCCGCCGCAGCGACCGGCCGACCAGCACGGCGTGCCGGTCGTGGGCCCTCGCCACCTCGGCCAATGTCTCCAGCCGGGCAATGTTGGAGGCAAAGGCGGTGATCGCCACCCTGCCCGTCTCCTTGCCCACCAGTTCGAGCAGGTGGCGGCGCACATCGGCCTCGGACCCGCTGGCGCTTGGGTTGAACACGTTGGTGCTGTCGCAGACCATGGCGAGCACGCCCTCCTCGCCCAGCCGGGCGAGCGCGTCCTCGTCGAGCGGATGGCCGATCAGCGGGTCCGGATCGATCTTCCAGTCGCCGGTATGGAACACGGTGCCCAGCGGCGTTCGGATGGCCAGCGCGCTCGGCTCGGCGATGGAATGGGTCAGCGTCAGGAAGTCGATGTCGAACGGCCCCAGCGTCACGCGGCTGCCAAGCGCGGTCTCGATGACCGGCACCTGCTTCAGCAGTCCTGCCTCGGCCAGCTTGGTGCGCAGGATGCCGGCAGTGAACGGCGTGGCGTAGACCGGGCACCGCAGCCGCGTCCACAGATGCGGAACCGCGCCAAGGTGATCCTCATGCGCATGGGTCAGGACGATGCCGAGCAGCTTGTCGCGCCGCGCCTCGATGAACGACGGATCGGGCATGACCAGGTCGATGCCGGGAAGCGACGGGTTGCCGAAGCTGACGCCCAGGTCGACGACGATCCACTGGTCGTCATACCCGAACACGTTCAGATTCATCCCGATCTCGCCCGCGCCGCCCAGCGGCACGAACAGCAGTTCCTTGGTCATTCGTTCCTCAAGCCGCGCCGTCGAAATAGACGTCCCCGGCGGTTATGTGACGTGTTCCGGCCGCCGTCTCGACCACCAGCGCACCGGTCTCGTCCAGTTCGGCGAAGCGGCCTGTCACCGTCTCGCCGTCGAGCCGGACCTGGATGTCCTGCCCCAGCCGGTAGGCGCGCACCAGCCAGTCGGCCCGGACCGCCGTGAAGCCGCAGTCGCGCCATGCGGCGTAACGTAGCTCGAAAGCCTCCAGCAACCATGTCAGCGCCTGGTCGGCGTCCACATCGTCCAGCCCGGCATGGCGGAAATCCGTCGCCGGATAGGGCGTGTCGCCCGGATGGCTGGCGATGTTGAGACCGATGCCGACCACGACCGCCTCGGTCCTGGCGCCGGTCGAGGTCGCCTCGAGCAGGATGCCGCAGATCTTGGCGCCGTCGACCAGCACGTCGTTGGGCCATTTGAGCGCCACCCTGTCGCCCGCGCCGGCGCTGATCAGCACGTCGCTGACGACCAGCGCCGAGACGAAGGAGAGCTGCGCGGCCTGTGCCAGCGGGCAATCGGGCTTCAGCAGCAGCGAGACGAAGAGGTTGCCCGGTTCAGACATCCAGGAGCGGCCGCGGCGTCCCCTGCCCGCGGTCTGGCGCTTGGCCCAGTAGACGGTGCGGTCGCGGGCCGTGGCGGCGTGGCGCCGCGCTTCCTCGTTAGTGCTGTCGATGCTGTCGAAGATCGCGATGCTGTAGCCATCGGGCAGATGGACCACCGCGATCCCCTTAACGGAACAACGACTGGGCGGCGTATGCCGCGGCGCCGACGATGGGGGCCGGGAACACGAAGAACAGCAGCGTCACCGCTGCGGACACCGTCGCGACGGTCGCGATCCCCCTGCCGGTGTTGACGTCGAACGCATCGGCCGGCTCGTCGAAATACATCACCTTGACGATTCGCAGGTAGTAGAACGCGCTCACCGCGCTGGCCAGGGCGCCGATCACGGCGAGGAACATCAGGTTGGCGTCGATCGCGGCGATGAAGACGTAGAACTTGCCGAAGAATCCCGCCAGCGGCGGAATGCCAGCCAGCGAGAACATGAAGATCGCCAGGGCGAACGCCATGGCCGGATGGGTCCGCGACAGACCCGACAGGTCGGCGATGGATTCGGTGGCGCCGTCCTTGCGCCGCATGGCGATGATCAGCGCGAACGCACCCACATTCATCGCCAGGTAGATCGCCAGATAGACCAGCACCGACTTGACGCCTTCCGGCGTGCCGGTGGCGACTCCCATCAACGCATATCCCACATGGCCGATGGAACTGTAGGCCATCAGCCGCTTGATGTTGGTCTGGACGATGGCGAACACGGCACCGACGACCATGGACGCGATCGACAGGAACACCAGGATCTGCTGCCACTGGTCGCTGATCTCGGGAAACGCGCCGAACAGGGTGCGCACCAGCAGCGCCATGGCGGCGATCTTCGGCGCGACGGCGAAGAAGGCGGTGACCGGAGTCGGCGCGCCCTCGTAGACATCCGGTGTCCACATGTGGAACGGCACCGCCGAAACCTTGAAGGCAAGGCCGGCCATCACGAACACCAGGCCGAGCAGCACGCCGATCTGCACCGGACCATCGCCGGAGACCGCGGCGGCGATCTGCGCGAAGCCTGTGCTGCCGGTGTAACCGTAGACCAGCGAACTGCCATAGAGCAGCATGCCCGACGACAGCGCGCCGAGGACGAAATACTTCAGGCCGGCCTCGGTCGAGCGTGCCGAATCCCGGCTGAACGCGGCCAGGACATAGAGCGCGAGGCTCTGGGTCTCGAGGCCGATGTAGAGGGCGATCAGGTCGTTGCTCGACACCATCATCAGCATGCCGAGCGTGGCGAGTACGATCAGCACCGGGTATTCGAAACGCTTCAGGTTCTCGCGCTCGAGGTAATCGACCGAAATGATGATCGAGATGGCGGAGCCGATCAGGATCAGGATCTTGCAGAAGCCGCCGAAGGAATCGGACACGAACATACCGCCGAACGTCACGACCGTGTCGTGGTAGCCCGGCAACACGGCGGCGACCGCGGCCAGCAGCAGCAGGACCGCC
The DNA here is from genome assembly GCA_945872035.1 of Rhizobium sp. Q54. GTDB lineage: Bacteria > Pseudomonadota > Alphaproteobacteria > SMXS01 > SMXS01 > RI-34. Next base: position 285 of record CAMBYA010000214.1, on the reverse strand, counting down.
AGCGCGGATACCGTTCGCAGCGACTTCTCGCCGCTGAAGACGCCCAGCATCAACAGCGCCAGGGCGCCGACGGCGAGGATGATCTCCGGAAGCGCCGGAAGTAGGGCCGGTACTTCGGTCATGGATGCGCTCCCTGGGCAACCGCGGGTTTGCCGGCCTCGTGGGCGGCGATGGCCGTGTCGTAGTTGTGCAGCAGGTTGTCGACCGAGACGTTCATGACGCCAAGGAACGAGCCGGGGAAGATGCCCATCCAGAATACGACCACGATCAAAGGTGCGAAGATCA
>CAMBYA010000213.1 GCA_945872035.1 Rhizobium sp. Q54 | reverse complement strand
GATCCGCTGCGCCTCATGTGGATAGGCAGCCGCGTTACCGTATACCGTGGCCGACCAGACTTCCGCGGGTTCGTTGCCCGCCGTGGCCACCAGAGTCACCCGGGCAGACGCGCCAGGCTGCGACGGCCAGAGGAACAGGGGCTCGGAGGCATTGACGGCGACCGGCCGCTGTTGTGCCTGGATGCCGGGCAGCACCTGGTCGAGCGGCTGGCAGGACAGGGCCCGGCTATGGGGCGCCGGCGCGCCGCTGACGCGCGGTCCTGTCGGCGTCACGGTGACGACGCCGCCGGTGATGATTTCCTCGCGGCAGGGCGCCAACCAGGTCAGGGTGATTTCGCCCTGGCTGCCCAGGTCGATTCGGGTGCCGACCTTGACGTAGCCATATGGCTCGGCAACCGGGTCGGCGACATTGCGCAGCGCGCTGATCCAGGCGACGGGCCGGTTGTGGTCGGACGGCTCGGGGAGATCTCGTGCGACAGTGGTGGGCGGGGTCGGGGCCGGGTCCTGCTCGCCGGCGAAGAGGCCCAGCAGGCCACGGGCATCGGCGCCGCCGGCCAGCGATACGCATAACACGGTCGCCACACCGATGCGCTGCCCCCAGAGCCTCGTGCGCGGCATGATCACTGACGGGAAATGGTTACCGACTTGTACGGCTCGCCCAGCGTCATCAGGTCATCGCTCCGGTAGCATTCGGCTTTCATGCTTTCCCCCTCCGCCAGTCCCTTGCGGACACTTTCGATGAAGTCCTTGTTGCCGATGGCGGCCTCGCAGGGCCGCGCCGCGTCGATGCGCGCCTCCTGCTGGAACGCGCCATATTCGCTGACGGTGTAGCTGACCAGATTTCCGTTCAGCAGATAGAACAGCACGATGAGTGTTTTCATGACGGGCGATTATGCCGCTCGCGGGGGCGCGAGGCCAGCGCCGTTCAGGTTTCCCTGGCGGCGGCGCGGCGATCGGGAAGCTGGGCCAGCACGGCGCGCTTTTCATCGCTGCTATAGCTCGACCAGCCGCCGATCTCGCGAATGGTGCGAAAGCAGCCGAGGCAGTAGCGGTCGCCGATGTGGCATACGCCGATGCAGGGGGATTCGATGGACATGTCTGCTCGCTCAGGTTGGCCGTCACTTACCCACAGGCGCGCGGCAACGCAAGCCCGATGCCGAGTCGGCATCCTTGATGCTCACACTCGCAACAGGCCCTGAATCGGAGAAACCATATGTTTTTCCGCCAATTGACCTATTATGGCCGGGATTGTTCATTTGCGGTTTAGGTCGGGGCAGGTACAATCGCGCCATGCGATGGACAACGATCATACTGGGGGTTTCTCTGCTTGCGGGCAGCGGTCAGGCGCTGGCCTATAGCGAACAGGACAACGCCAGGGAAGCCTATCAGCGCGGCGAAATAATGTCGCTGGAGGACATCAGGCGTAACATCCAGAGGGACTTCAACGGTCAGATCATCGGCACAAAGCTGAAGTCCAATGAAACCGATTATGTCTACAAGTTCCGCATATTGTCGCCCGACGGCAACATGATGACCATAGACGTGGACGCGAGAACCTCGCGGGTGATCGACGTCAAGGGCCGGCGCTAGATGCGCGCCCTGGTGGTCGAGGACGATCCTGACCTCATCCGGCAGCTTTCCGAGACCCTGCGCACCGAAGGCTATGCCGTCGACCAGGCGACCGACGGCGAGGAAGCCATGTATCTGGGCGAGGTCGAGCCCTATGACATCGTGGTGCTCGACCTGGGCCTGCCGGTCATGGACGGCGTATCGGTGCTCAAGTCCTGGCGCGCCAAGGGCCGCACAATGCCGGTGCTGATCCTGACCGCGCGCGGCCAGTGGAGCGAGAAGGTCTCGGGCTTCGACGCCGGCGCCGACGACTATTTGACCAAGCCGTTCCAGATGGAAGAGCTGCTCGCGCGTATCCGGGCGCTGATCCGGCGCGCGGCGGGACACGCGTCCCCGGTCATGCGCTGCGGACCGGTCGAGGTGGACACCAACAGCGCCAACGTGACGGTAAACGGCGAGTCCATCAAGCTCACCGGGCATGAGTACAAGCTGCTGTCCTACATGATCCACCACATGAACAAGATCGTGTCCCGCACCGAGCTGACCGAACACATCTACGACCAGGACTTCGACCGGGATTCCAACACCATCGAGGTCTTCGTCGGCCGGCTGCGCAAGAAGCTGGGCGTCGATGTGATCAAGACCGTGCGGGGCCTGGGCTACCGCATGGAGCCGGACGGTGAGGCGTCCTAGCTCCCTAACGCTCCGTCTCATCCTCGGGGCTGGTCTGTGGACCCTGTTCGCGCTGATCATCGTCGGCGTGGTCCTGTCGTTCCTGTTCCGGCAGACCGTCGAGCGCAGCTTCGATGCGCGGCTCAACGTACTGCTCGAGAGCCTGATCGTCTCGGCTGAATACGACCGCAAGCAGGGGGTCTATCTCAGCGGCTCGCTGCCCGATCCGCGCTTCGAACAGCCCTATTCCGGTTGGTACTGGCAGATCACGCCACGCAACGGGCCGGCGATGATCTCCCGCTCGCTGTGGGACCGCGAGATGGCGCAGGATCTGAGCCAGCCGGCGCCGCAGCCGCGCCAGTATTACGCGATTGGCCCCGACGACGAGGAAATCCGGGTCATCGAGCGCGACATCATCTTCCCAGACGCCGACGCCAGCGTGCGCTTCGCCGTCGCTGCGGTCACCACCGAGAACAAGCAGCAGGTCACGCGCTTCGTTGGCGCCATCGTGATCGCGCTGGGCTTGATGGGCGTGGGACTCGTCATCGCCGTGATCATCCAGGTGCGCTACGGCCTGCGGCCGCTGCGCAGCCTTCGGCGCGAACTCGAGCGGGTGCGCTCGGGCACCGTCGACCAGCTCGAGGGCCGCTACCCCGCCGAGATTGCGCCCGTGGTCGGCGAACTCAACCAGTTGATCGAGCACAACGCCGAGGTGCTGGCGCGCGCCCGCACCCATGTGGGCAATCTGGCTCACGCGCTGAAGACGCCGCTGTCGGTGCTGGTGAACGAAACCGACGCCGATTCCAGCGCGCTCAGCGTCACGATCCGCCGCCAGCTCGAGGTGATGCGCCGGCTGGTGGACCACTATCTCATTCGCGCCCGCACCGCGGCGGCCGGCCAGGTGATCGGGACGCGGACGCCCGTCGCGCCGGCCATGCATAGCCTGAAGACCACGCTGGAGAAAATCTACGCCAGCCGCGACCTGTCCATCGTCGTCGACGGCGGCGAGAAGCTGAGCTTCCGCGGCGAGCGCCAGGACTTCGACGAGATGCTGGGCAACCTGATGGACAATGCCTGCAAATGGGCGAAGTCGGTCGTCCACGTCACCAGCGAACGGCGTGACAACCAGCTGGTCTTCCTGGTCGAGGACGACGGGCCCGGCATCGGCGACGAACAGCGCGAGGCCGTGTTCAGCCGTGGCCAGCGGCTCGACGAGGCGACGCCGGGTAGCGGCCTTGGCCTCAGCATCGTCCGTGATATCTCCGGGCTGTATGGCGGCGGCATCGAACTCGACCGCTCGGAGCTGGGCGGTCTGAAAGCCGTACTGACCCTGCCCGCCGCCGCCGACTCCGGCGCCGCCTGATTCCGGAACATTGCCCGCTACGGTTCGTTCAGGGATCGTTCAGCTACGGGGCCGCAATGTTGCATCGACGCGGCCTACGGGATTCCCTGACGGTTCAGAACGAGGTTCAATGTGAAGAAGGTACTTGCTGTCATGCTTTGCGCGGGTCTGCTCGCGGCATGTGAGAGTGATGGCTACGGCAATGACAACGAGCTTGCCGGCACCATCATCGGCGCCGGCCTCGGCGTGGCGCTCGGCTCGGCGGTGCACGGCGACGGCGGCGCGGCCATGGTGATGGGCGGCCTGCTCGGCGGCGCCATCGGCAACAGCATCGGCAGCCGCATGGACGAGCAGGACCGCAGGCGGCACCAGCAGGCCTACTACCAGGCCATGAACAACAACCGCGACTACGACACCGCCGGTTGGTACGACGAACAAACCGGTGCGCGCGGCTCGGTCACGCCGCAGCGCTCCTACACCGACCGTCGCGGCCTGCAATGCCGCGAGTACCAGCAGGAAATCTGGATCGGCGGCCGCCGCGAGGAAGGTTACGGCACCGCGTGCCGCATGCCCGACGGCAGCTGGAAGATCATGAACAACTCTTAGGGATATCCGCCGGACCATCGTGTCCTCGTCAGACTGAATTCCGGCGGATCAAGGTGAGGCGCGGCTGATATCCCCCCAGCCGCGCCTCATTGTTTTTCAGGCTTCGAACTCGCCTTCCGGCGCCTGGCGCTTGAACTTGATGGTCACCAGCCAGCTGTCCTTGCCGAACTCGCCTGAGACGTTCTGGGCCTCGCTGCTGGTCATATCGGCGCCTTTCGGCAGGGCTTCGGCGGCGATGTCGATGGCGGTTTGCGCATCCGCCGCGCTGACGATGGATTCGAAGGTGCCGCGCAGCCGGGACATCAGGGATGTCTCTTGCCGAGGAACACGGCGACCGCCAGCAGCAGCCAGCCCAGCATCAGCGCCATGCCGCCCGCCGGCGCCATGAAGCCGGGCGTCATGGTGCCGAAGGCGCGCAGGTAGAGCGAGCCGCAGAACAACGCCGTGCCGAACAGGAACGCCATGCCGGCCCCGTGCGCCAGCCCGGCGCGTGCGTGGCCGATGGCCAGGCCCACCGCGATCAGCCCGAAGGCATGGTAGAAATGATAGCGGCTCGCCGTCTCGAACAGCGACCGGGCATGATCGTCCATCGGCACGGCATGGCTGCCGGCCGCGCCGAGGACGACAGCGGCAAGCGCCAGCACGGCGCCGGTCGGGGTCCAGAGTTTCATGGGCGCCCCATGTGAATCATCG
>CAMBYA010000212.1 GCA_945872035.1 Rhizobium sp. Q54 | reverse complement strand
GGCAGGGGTGTTCAACAAATCCCAGCTAACCGAACGCGCAGAATAGTATGTAAGAAGGAACTGTGGGTCCCATCAGCCAGAATAGGGGGGTGCCACCCCGGTGGGGTCCAGCTGGCCGGGAAAACAGAGGGGGTGGGGGTGTGCCCACTAGCCTTTCCAGCGCCCGGTCTATCGGGGAACGGTTAGGGGAACTTCTTCATACAAATTCGAATTAACCTTTGTTTACAATAGGTAATGGCGGAGGGGATGGGATTCGAACCCACGAAGGGCTTGCACCCTTACACACTTTCCAGGCGTGCGCCTTCAACCGCTCGGCCACCCCTCCGCGAAGGGGCGCACTATAGCCGATCAGTCGCTTCTGGCAACGGTTCCGGGCACGTGCGCGGCAATTTCTTCGGGCATCGGAAAGGCGTAGGCTGATGGCCAATGGCGCGGCAGGGGGAACGCCCGTGAACTGGACGAAGATCGGCGAGGATGACGCACGGGCGCACCCGCTTTACGGGTTCGGCGGCTGGCTGTGGGCGGTGTACGCGGTCGAGGTGCTGGGTGTCGCGCTGACGCTGGAAGGTGTCATCACCGTGGTGCGCGACTACGGCCTCAACCCGCTCACCAACCCTTCCTTCGGCATCGTCTGGCTGCACCTGGCGCTCAACCTGCCGTTCCTGCTGATGGCGCCGATGAAGGCGCGCCTCATGCCGGTCGTCGCCATCGTCTGCTACTGGGTGGGCATTGCGATCAGTCTGGGTAGTTTTGGCACCATGCCGGGGCCGCTGATGAACGTCTCCATCCTCGCCCGCGTGGCGTTCTGGAACGCCTGGGGCGTAGTGTTCACCCTCTACCTGCTGCGCTCGCGGCGGGTTAACGTCACCTACCGGCACCGGGTGCTGGCTGACGAGCCCGCTACCGCCGTGCCGCCGGTACAGGAAACACCCTGATCAGTCGTCCATCTTCAGGGCGGCGATGAAGGCTTCCTGCGGGATTTCCACCTTGCCGAAGGTGCGCATCCGCTTCTTGCCCTCTTTCTGCTTCTCCAGCAGCTTCTTCTTGCGGGTGACGTCGCCGCCATAGCACTTGGCGGTAACGTCCTTGCGCATGGCGCTGATGGTCTCGCGGGCGACGACCCGGCCGCCGATGGCCGCCTGGATCGGGATCTTGAACAGCTGCCTCGGGATCAGGTCCTTCAGCTTCTCGCACATGCCGCGGCCGCGGCTCTCGGCCTTGCCGCGGTGGACGATCATCGACAGCGCGTCGACCGGCTCGGCGTTGACCAGCACCGACATCTTCACCAGGTCGCCTTCCTCGTAGCCGTCGAGAGTGTAGTCGAAGCTGGCATAGCCGCGTGAGACCGACTTCAGCCGGTCGTAGAAGTCGAACACCACCTCGTTCAGCGGCAGGCGGTAGACGGCCATGGCGCGGGCGCCGGCATAGGTCAACTCGATCTGGCTGCCGCGGCGGTCCTCGCACAGCTTCAGGATCGACCCGAGATATTCGTCGGGGACGATGATCGAGGCCCTGATCCATGGCTCCTCGATGCGGTCGATCTTCACCGGATCGGGCATGTCGGCCGGGTTGTGCAGTTCGACCATGGTGCCGTCGGTCATGTGCATGCGGTAGATGACGCTGGGCGCGGTGGTGATCAGGTCCAGGTTGAATTCGCGCTCGAGCCGCTCCTGGATGATCTCCAGGTGGAGCAGGCCCAGGAAGCCGCAGCGGAAGCCGAAGCCCAGTGCGGCCGAGGTCTCCATCTCGTATTCGAAGCTGGCGTCGTTGAGTCGCAGCTTGGCCAGGCTGGTGCGCAGCTCCTCGAACTCGCCGGCGTCGGTCGGGAACAGGCCGCAGAAAACCACCGGCTGGCTCGGCTTGAAGCCCGGCAGCGGCTCGGCGGCCTGGCGCTTTTCCTCGGTGATGGTGTCGCCGACATTGGTCTCGGCGACTTCCTTGATGGCGGCGTTGATGAAACCCATCTCGCCGGGGCCCAGCTCGTCGATGGTTTCCGGCTTGGGCGTGAATACGCCGACCCGTTCGACGGTATGGGTGGTCTTGGCGGCCATCATGCGAATCTGCTGGCCGCGCTTGAGCACGCCGTCGACGACGCGAACCAGGATCATGACGCCCAGATAGGGGTCGTACCAGCTGTCGACCAGCATGACCTTCAGCGGCGCGTCGCGGTCGCCCTTCGGCGGCGGCAGGCGGGTGGCGATGGCCTCCAGCAGTTCGTCGATGCCGACGCCGGTCTTGGCCGAGGTGGCGATGGCGTCGGACGCGTCGAGGCCGATGACGTCCTCGATCTGCTCGCGCACCCGCTCGGGCTCGGCGGCCGGCAGGTCGATCTTGTTGAGGACCGGGATGATCTCGTGGTCGTTCTCGATCGCCTTGTAGACGTTGGCCAGGGTCTGTGCTTCCACGCCCTGCGACGCGTCGACCACCAGGACCGAGCCCTCGCAGGCGGCCAGCGAGCGGCTGACCTCATAGGCGAAGTCCACGTGACCGGGCGTGTCCATCAGATTGTAGACGTAGGTCTTGCCGTCCTTGGCCTTGTAGTTCAGGCGTACGGTCTGCGCCTTGATGGTGATGCCGCGCTCGCGCTCGATGTCCATGTTGTCGAGCACCTGCTCCGTCATCTCGCGGGCGGTGAGGCCGCCGCAGGTCTGGATCAGGCGGTCGGACAGGGTCGACTTGCCGTGGTCGATATGGGCGATGATCGCGAAGTTGCGGATAAGCGACGGGTCAGTGGTCATGGTGGCGGGTTTTACACGGGGGAAAGGTTGCTGCCAAGCGGCGGATTCGCAGCGTGATTCATCCAATATGAGTTGTCATCCCGGCGAAAGCCGGGACCCAGCACAGCGGAAGGTCTGGGTCCCGGCTTTCGCCGGGATGACAGAGTTTTTCGCGCCGCGTCAGCCCCGCAGCTTGCCGCCCGTGGCCTTCTCGACGGCGGCGACGATCTTCTTCGACACCGCGTCGATGTCGGCGTCGGTCAGCGTACGGTCGATCGGCTGCAGGCGCACGGCGATGGCCAGAGACTTGTTGCCGTCGCCGACGCCGGGGCCTTCGTAGACGTCGAACAGCGACACGCTCTCGATCAGCTGCTTTTCCGCGCCCGACGCGGCGTTCATCACCTCGTGGGCGGTGACGGCCTGGCCGACGACGAAGGCGAAGTCGCGCTCCACCGCCTGGAACGGCGAGGCGACCAGCGCCGGCTTGGATGTGCGCTTGCGCTCCTTCACCGGGATGTTGTCGATGAAGACCTCGAACGCGACCACCGGTCCCTTGACGTCGAGCGCCTTGAGCACCTTGGGGTGTACCTCGCCGAACTGGGCGAGGCAGTTTTTCGGACCCAGCATCAGCCGGCCGCTGCGGCCCGGGTGATACCAGACCGGCGCGTCGGTGGCGATGCGCAGATTGGCCGTCGCGGCGCCAAGCGCGTCCAGCAGGGCGAGGGCGTCGGCCTTGGCGTCGAACACGGTGACCGGGCCGGTCGCGTCGGACCAGTGGCGCTGGTGGTTGGCGCCGGAGCGCACGCCGCCGGCGACCGTCGACTGGTCCTCGGGCGCGTCGCCCAGATATTGCGGACCAACCTCGAACAGGGCGACCGAGGTGAAGCCGCGGTCGGCGTTGCGGCCGGCGGCCTCGACCAGGTTGGGCAGCACGCTCGGGCGCATGGCATCCAGGTCCGCGCTGATCGGATTGGCGAGCGCCAGCGCCGCGGATCCGCCACCGAACAGCGACGCGCTGGCCGACGAGGTGAACGACCAGGTCACCGCCTCGTTCATGCCGCGCGCCGCCAGCACGCGGCGGGCGCTGCGGACCAGCCGCTGGCGGGCGTTGACCGCCGGCTTGATGGTCTCGCTGACCGGCGGCAGCATGGTGGACGGGATGGCGTGGAAGCCATGGATGCGTGCGACTTCCTCGACCAGGTCGGCTTCGCCCTCGATGTCGGTGCGCCAGCTCGGCACCCGCGTGTGGATGACGCCGCCCATTTCCTCGGCCTCGAAGCCGAGCGACTCCAGGCGCCGCACGGACTCGGCGGCCGGGATGTCGATGCCGGTCAGGGTGCGGACCCGGTCGGGACGCATCTCGGCGATCTTGACCCAGGCGGGCACGGCGCCGGCGATCACCAGGTCGCTGGCCTCGCCGCCGCAGATCTCCAGGATCAGCCTCGTCGCGTCCTCGGCGCCGCCGATGACGTACTGGCTGTCGACGCCGCGCTCGAAGCGGTAGCGGGCGTCGCTGTTGATGCCCAGCATGCGGCCGGTGTAGGCGGTCCGGATGGGGTCGAACAGCGCCGATTCCAGCACCACGTCGGTGGTCTCCGGTGTGCAGCCGGAGCCTTCGCCGCCCATGACGCCGCCCAGGCCCAGCGCGCCGGCGTCGTCGGCGATCACGCAGACGCCTTCCGGCAGGGTGTAGGTCTTGCCATCGAGCGCTGCCAGCGCCTCGCCGGGGTTGGAGACGCGTACATGGATGCCGCCGGTCAGCTTCGCCGCGTCATAGACGTGCAGCGGCCGCGCCCGGTCGTAGGACAGGTAGTTGGTTACGTCGACCAGCGCCGAGATCGGGCGCAGGCCGATCGACTTCAGCCGGCGCTGCATCCAGGCCGGGCTCGGCCCGTTCGTTACGCCGCGGATCGTGCGGCCGACGAACACCGGGCAGGCGCTCGCATCGAGCGGATCGAGCTTCATCGCGATGCCGACCGGGCTTTGGAACTTGCCGGACACGGGCAGCGCGGCGGCCGGCTTCAGCGACCCGATGCCGGCGGCGGCCAGGTCGCGCGCGATGCCGCGCACGCCCAGACAGTCCTGCCGGTTGGGCGTGATGTTGATCTCGATGACCGGGTCGTCGAGGCCCAGCACCTGCGCGAACGGCACGCCCAGGGGCGCGTC
>CAMBYA010000211.1 GCA_945872035.1 Rhizobium sp. Q54 | reverse complement strand
TGACCGTCGTCACGAACACGCTGGAGGCGATGGCCGGGTCGACGCCGGCCCGTGACAGGCCGAGCGGGATCAGCACGCCGGCGAACGCCGCAATCACGAGGTTGATGACCATGGCGCTTCCGATGACGACGCCCAGCATCCAGTTGCCAAAGAACAGGCCGACCAGCACACCGATCAGCAACGCCATGCTGACGCCGTTCAGCAGACCAACGGCACCCTCGCGGATGATGGTCCGCATCGCATTGCTGGACGTCAGCTCCTTCATGCCCAGCGCGCGCACCGCCACGGCCAGCGCCTGGGTACCGGCATTGCCACCCATGCTGGCGACGATAGGCATCAGCACCGCGAGCGCCACCATCTGCTCGATGGTGGCATCGAATTGCTTGATCACCGTGGCGGCCAGGATTGCCGTCAACAGGTTGACGCAGAGCCAGGGAAGGCGCGTGCGCACGGTCCACAGGATCGACTCGTGGACCGAGGCGTCGGACACGCCCGACAGCAGCAGGATGTCCTCCTGCGCCTCCTCGTGGATGACGTCGACCACGTCGTCGATCATGATCACGCCGAGCAGACGGTTGTCGTCGTTGACCACCAGCGCCGAGATCAGGTCGTACTGCTTGAACAGGTAGGCCACTTCCTCCTGGTCGGTCATGACGTTGATGAGGACCGGCTCGTCCTCCATGATCTCCTCGACCCTTACCGTCCGCTTGGCGCGCAGCAGCCGGTTGAGCGCGAGCGAGCCGATCGGCTTCATTTTCGCGTCCACCACGAAGATCTCGTAGAAATCCTCCGGCAGGTCCTCGCTGTCGCGCATGTAGTCGATGGTCTGGCCGACGGTCCAGTAAGCGGGCACCGCGATGAAGTCGCGTTGCATCAGGCGGCCGGCGGATTCCTCGGGATAGGACAGCGCCGCCTCGACGTCGGCGCGCTCCTCGACCGGCATGGCGTCGAGTACCTCACGCCGGTCGGCGTCGTCCAGATCCTGGATAAGATAGGCCGCGTCGTCGGCCTCCAGCTCGCTCATGGCGGCGGCGACCTCGCGCGGCCCGAGCAGGTCGAGGATTTCGTCGCGGACCGTCTCCTCGAGCTCGGTCAGCGCCTCGGGCTCGATCTGGTCGCGGGCGATGTCGATCAGCCGCCGCCGGTTCTTCGACGACAGCTGCTCGATCAGGTCAGCCTGGTCGGCGGCGTGATACTCATCGAGCAGCGCATGGATGAAGGCGGCGTCTTCGGTCTTCAGCGCTTCGACGACCTGCGCGACCTCCTCCTGGGAAACCCGGTAGGGCGAGCTTTCCGGTGCCTCGGCGACGGGGCGGCCGTCCAGTTCCATCTCTTCGTTCTGCATCGGCACCCCCCTGTCTGGACAGGTTCGCAGAAGAAAAAAGACCTGCAGGCAAACTCGGTTACCTGCAGGTCTTTAAACTGGTGCGGTCGAGAAGACTCGAACTTCCACGAGCTTGCGCCCACAGCGACCTCAACGCTGCGCGTCTACCAATTCCGCCACGACCGCAGTGAGGCGCTCAAGTAGCAAAATCGGATGCGGGCCGCAAGGAAAGAACGGGCACGATAAGGGATTAGAGTCCGGCGCCGCCCACAGGGCTGGAGAAACTCAGATATTCTCGGCCACGTGGATGCCGCACTCGGTCTTGTCGGTGCCCGCCCAGCGGCCGGCACGGTAGTCCTGGCCGGCCTCGACCCGCTTGGTGCAAGGCATGCAACCGATCGACAGGTAGCCGTCGGCGACCAGCGGATGGCGTGGCAGATCCTTCTCGTTGGCCGCGCGCTGGAGATCTTCCAGGCTGAAATTGGCCAGCGGGTTGATCTTGATGCGGCCCTCGCTCTCCTCGATCAGCGGCAATGCGGCGCGGGTGCCGGTCTGGAACCGCTTGCGGCCGGTGATCCAGGCGTCGAAGCCCCCCAGCGCCTTGTCGAGCGGGCGCGTCTTGCGCAGGTCGCAGCAGGCGTCCAGGTTGCGGGTCCACAGCAGACCGTTCTTGTCCTCGGCCTTCACTTCTTCGGCATCCGGCTTCAGGCTGCGGATGTCGCTTAGGCCGAAGCGGCTCTGCAGCGTGTCGCGGTAACGCAGCGTCTCGCCGAACAGTTTGCCGGTATTGAGGAACAGGATCGGGGTCGCCGTGTCGATCTGGGACACCATGTCGACCAGCACCGCGGACTCCGAGCCGAACGACGACACCAGCGCGATGCGGCCGGGGAAGACCTCCTTGATCATGACCTCGAGCAGGTCCTTGCCATCCAGGTGGCCATAGCGCTCGTTCAGCCACGCCACGTCGGGCAGCCGGTTTTCCTGCTTCACTTGCAACGCCGCAGTCATGTCAACCACTCGCTCTTCTCGATCATGGCGTCGGTACGCTCGGCGACCGTCGCCATATCGGCGCCTTCCTCGATCCACTTCCGGCGCTGCGCCGACAGCGTCTGAAGCCGTTCGGCCCATTCGGGCCCAAATACCTCTTCCAGGTGGCGGCGCAACCTGCGCGCCAGACCCGGGCTTGCCCCGCCAGTGCCGACGGCGATCAGCAGATCGCCGCGCCGGACCGATCCGGGCACGTGGAAGTCGCACAACTCGCGGACGTCTTCCACGTTCACCAGCACGTTGTGGTCGCGCGCCATCAGCGCCAGGCTGAACGACGCGTCGTCGTCGAGTCCGGCAACGTAGAGCAGATCCACGCCGGCCAGATCGGCGACTCCGGGCAGCCGGTCATGGACTACACCATCGGTCAGCGCCACGAACCGTTCCGTCTCGCCGGGGGCGAACACCGCCACGGCCCTCGCGCCGCCCTCACGGGCCTGCCGCACGCGGCGTTCCGCCGCCTGGCCAACTCCCGCCACCACGATGGTCACCCGCTCCGGGTCGATCATGATCGGGATCATGGGACTTCCGCTCCCGGCAATTGCACCGGTTTCCAATTGACAGTGTATATTAGGGGTATCTGACAAAATCTCAAGTGAGCATGTAGAACCTAAAATTATACATAAAAAGTTTGTTTATTTAATTCCCTGCGGCCGACACTGACGTTGTTGTGGAACTCTCCAGATCGCCTGCCTATTCTGGCGGTCCTTCTTGGGAGAGACCTAGCGGCAGAAAGGGGAGCCAGCATGTCGGATTCCGTGCAGTACGTGGCCGATCGCATCGCGTTGATGGACGTGATGCTGAAATACACCAAGGGCGTCGACAACCGCGACCTGGACCTCTACCGGTCGGTGTTCGCCGACGACGTCGCGGTCGTGGGCTTCGGCGCAAACGAATATCATGGCGGCGATGCATGGACCGCATACGTCAAGGAGGCGCTGGCCCAGTATGGACCGACCCAGCACATGCTTGGCCCGCAGCTCGCGACCGTGAACGGCGACAACGCCCATTGCCGCACCGACGTGCAGGCGCTGCACTACCTCAAGGACAAGCCGGACACCACCCTGACTCTCTGGGCCACCTACGAAACCGACATGAAGAAGATCAACGGCGAGTGGAAGATCACCCGCCACAAGCTGGTGCCGCGCGGCACCCGCATCCAGTCGGATTGAACGGTCCCTTAAGCGGCCTAGTTTATCGGGCATGCCGGACTGGATCATCGCCGACGCGCCCGTCGCCTATCCCGACGCGCTGTCCTTCATGGACCGGCGCGTCGCGGATATCGCGGCCGGCATCGCGCCCGAGACGGTCTGGCTGCTCGAGCATCCGCCGCTCTACACCGCCGGCACCAGCGCCCACGCCGAGGACCTGCTGACCCCGAACCGCTTTCCGGTCTACGACACGGGGCGCGGCGGCCAGTACACATATCATGGCCCCGGCCAGCGCGTGGCCTATGTCATGCTCGACCTGAACCGGCGCGGACGCGACCTGAGGCGCTACGTCGCCAGCCTGGAACAGTGGATCATCGACACCCTCGCCGCCTTCAACGTGAAGGGCGAGCGCAGGCAGGGCCGGGTCGGCATCTGGATCGCCAGAAAAGACCAATTCGGAAACGGCCGCGAGGACAAGATCGCCGCCATCGGCGTGCGGGTGCGCCACTGGATCACCTTCCACGGCATCGCCATCAATGTGGACCCGGTGCTGGAGCATTTCTCCGGCATTGTCCCTTGCGGCATCAGCGGACACGGCGTGACGTCGCTGACCAACCTGGGCCTGCCGGTTACGATGGCGGACCTCGACGTGGCGCTGAAGGATGCGTTCGCCGCCAATTTTCCCTGACATGGCCAAATAGCAACGGGCAGGCCACCTTGCGATGGCCTGCCCGTTCCTTCACGCGAAGCTCAGAAGCGGAAGGTACCCTGCACCATGATCTCGCGACCGCGCTCGACGACACCCGCAAGGTCGCCGCGGTTGCCGCCGGGCTTGTCGCCCGATGTCAGCACCTTGATCTCGTTGGACAGGTTACGGCCGATCACCGCGAACTCCCAGGTATCGTCGGGATCGTGGAACCGGATCGAGGCGTTGAACTTGGCATAGCCGGGCTGGCGGGTGCCGGGCGCCTGGTTGTCCTGCGACCAGTACCAGGTGATGTACTTCACGTCAGCCGACAGACCGATGTTGATCGCTTCGCTGATCGGCGTGTCATAGGACACCCCGAAGAAGCCCGAGAACCGCGGCGCGTTCGCCAGGTTCTCGCCGCTCAGATTCTGAACGTTCGGCTTGCCCGGAGCCGACGGAAGGCATCCCTCGCCCGGAAGCTGGCCATTGAAGCACGGCGCCGTGGAGAAGTCCCTGAACTTGGCCACGTTGTAGGTCAGCGCGGTGCGAATGGTGAAGTGATCATCCGGCACCCACATGATTTCCGCCTCGACGCCCTTGGTCACTGCCGACGCCGCGTTGCGGATGACGAAGGAGGTGGTCACGATGTCGAGCGAGGAGCGCTGCAGGCCCTTGAAC
>CAMBYA010000210.1 GCA_945872035.1 Rhizobium sp. Q54 | reverse complement strand
CCAGCTCCTTCGCGAGGTATAGGCCCACATGGCCACCGCCGACGATGATGATGCGGTGCGCCTCCGGCTCCTCGTGGCCATAGGCCGCGAGCACCCGGTTACGCATGGCCTTCTCGGTCACCACATAGACACGGTCGCCGGGCAGCAATTGCTCCTCGGCATTGGGGACGATGGTGGTTTCCCCTCGCCTGATGCCGACCACCAGCACATTCAGGTCCGGAAACAGCTCCGTGAGTTGTAGCAGAGGCGTGTCGATCACCGGGCAGTCAGGTCCGATGGCGATGCCCAGAAGGTAGACCCGGTCCTCGGCGAACGGCACGACCTCGAACGCCCCGGGCGTGTCGACCCTGCGGCGGATCGCGCGGGCCACCTCCAGCTCGGGTGAGATGATCAGGTCGATGGGCAGGTGCTGCGGGGAGAACAGCGTCCGCCAGTCCCGATTCAGGTAGCACTGGGTGCGCAGCCGGGCGACCTTGGTCGGCACGTTGAACAGGGTGTGGGCCACCTGGCACGCCACCATGTTGACCTCATCCGAATGGGTCGCCGCGATCAGCATGTCGGCCTGGGCGGCGCCCGCCGATTCCAGCACGTCCGGATGCGACGCGTGCCCGACGATGCCCTGCACATCGAGCATGCTCGTCATGCGCTTGATCAGCTCGGCCGAAAGGTCGATCAGGGTGACGTCATGATGCTCGTCGGCCAGATGACGCGCGATCGACTCGCCCACCTGCCCCGCCCCGCAGACGATAATGTTCATTCATCCTCTTCGCCGGCCCGTCGTTCGCCGGTCTGCAGCCCCAGAGACTTTAGCTTGCGATGCAGCGCCGAACGCTCCATGCCGACGAAGCTGGCCGTCCGCGAGATGTTGCCGCCGAAACGGGTGATCTGCGCCTGCAAATACTCCTTCTCGAACGCCTCGCGGGCCTCGCGCAGCGGCACCGACATGATCGCCTCGCCCTGGCCGGCGCGCAGCAGCGCCGCACCCGAGGCGTTGATCTCCGACGGCAGCATATCGGCGCCGATCTGCTCCAGCACGTCCTCGGCGGCCATGATCAGCATGCGCTCGACGACATTGCGGAGCTGGCGCACATTGCCCGGCCATTCATAGGCCTGCAGGGCGGCGATCACGTCGGCGGCGATCTCGCGTCGCGCCATGCCGCCCGACGTGGTCAGCCGGTCCATGAAGTAATCGATCAGCAGCGGGATGTCGTCGCGCCGGGCGCTGAGCGGCGGCACCATGATCGGCACCACGTTAAGCCGGTGATAGAGGTCCTCGCGGAACCTGCCGGTCTCGATCAGCAGGCGCAAATCCTTGGTGGTCGAGCTCATCACCCGGACGTCGACCTGCACCTTGCGGCTGCCGTCGACGCGCTCGAACATCTGCTCGACCAGGACGCGCAGGATCTTGTTCTGCGTCTCCACGGGCATGTCGCCGACCTCGTCGAGGAACAGGGTGCCGCCATGGGCCTGCTCAAACAGGCCAATCTTTCGGCTCTGCACCTGCCCGACCTGCTTGCGCTCGATGCCGAACAGCTCGACCTCCATGCGCTCGGGCGCGATATTGGCGGCGTTGACGACGACGAACGGGCCGTTGGCGCGCGACGACAGCTTGTGGATCTGCCGGGCGATCACTTCCTTGCCGGATCCGGTCGGGCCGGCGATCAGCACCCGGCTGTTGGCCGGCGCCACGCGCTCGACGATCAGGCGCACGCTGTTGATCGCCGGTGAGATGCCGACCAGTTCGTCGGTCGGCAGGTAGCGTGCGCGCAGCTCCTCGTTTTCACGCCGAAGCCTGGCGGCTTCCGTCGCTGCCTGAACAAGATGCAGCAAATGGTCGGTCTTGAAGGGCTTTTCGATGAAATTCGATGCGCCGCGCTTGATCGCCGAGACTGCGGTTTCCACATTGCCATGGCCGCTGATGATGATCACCGGCACGTCCGGATGGTCACGCCGGATGAAGTCCAGCAATTCCAGCCCGTCGAGCCGGCTGCCCTGCAGCCAGATGTCGAGGATGACCAGGTTGGGGCGGCGCTGCTCGATCTGGGCAAGCGCGCTGTCGCTGTCGCCGGCGCTGCGCGTCTCGTAGCCCTCGTCTTCCAGCAGACCCGCGACCAGGTCGCGGATATCGGCTTCATCGTCGACGATGAGGATGTCGCGGGACATGTCAGGCCACCGTCGCGGTTCTGGCTTCGGGGACCAACTCCGCCGCGTGCTCGCGCGAGAACACCAGCCGGACCCGCACGCCGCCCAGCGGCCGGTCGTCCAGCAGCAGTTCGCCGCCATGGTCGCTCATGATCTTCTTGACGATAGCCAATCCCAATCCAGTGCCTTTCTCGCGCGTTGTCACATAGGGTTCGGTCAGCCGGTCGCGGTGCTCCCTGGGCAGGCCAAGGCCGTTGTCCTCGACGCAGATGACCACCGATCCCGCATCCGCGGTGACGGTGAGGTCGATCCGGCCCGGCGGCAGACTGCCGCCCTCCGGGCATTTGCGACCGTGAATGGATTCCGATGCGTTCTTGATGATGTTGGTCAGCGCCTGCGCCACCTGGCGGCCGTCGCAGTTCAGGATCACCGGCTGTTCGCCCGCATGGAAATCGAAGCGGATGTCTGGTGACGACACTTCGAGGAACAGCAGGGTCTGCCGGGCGATCTCGGTGACGTTCTCCTGCCGGAAGGTTGGCGCGGGCATGCGTGCGAAGCCGGAGAACTCGTCCACCATGCGGCGGATATCGCCGACCTGGCGGATGATGGTGTCCGTGCAATGGCTGAACACGTCCGGATCGGTAATGATTTCCTTGCGGTACTTGCGTTTGAGCCGCTCGGCCGAAAGCTGGATCGGCGTCAGCGGGTTCTTGATCTCATGGGCGATGCGCCGGGCCACGTCCGCCCACGCCGCGGTGCGCTGGGCGGCGACCAGCTCGGTGATGTCGTCGAAGGTGACGACAAAGCCGGTAATCTCGCCCTCGACCCGCTCGGACGAGATGCGCACCAGCAGGTTCTTCGCCTGCCCGTCGCGGACAATGTTGATCTGCTGCTGGACGAATTCGTCCGGGTTTTCCTCGGCCTCGGTCAGAAGCTCGGCGAGCTCCGGCACGGCGGCGACCAACCGGCTGCCCTTCAGCGTGAGCTCGGTCTCTTCCAGCATGGCGAGCGCTGCCCGGTTCGACAGGTCGACCTCGCCGCGGGCGTTGAGGCCGATGACGCCCACCAGCACGCCTTCCAGCACCGCCTCGGTGAAGCGGCGGCGCTGGTCGAGTTGGATGTTGGCATCGATCAGTTCGTCGCGCTGGCTCTGCAGCTGGTCGGTCATGCGGTTAAACGTGCGCGACAGCACGGTGATCTCGTCGTCGCCCTCGCCTTCAGGCACCCGGATCGACAGATCGCCCTCGCGGATACGTTCGGAGGCGCGCACCAGGTCGGTGATCGGCGCGATCAACCGGCTGGCAAACCAGATACCGACGAAGACGGCCACCATCAGCATCAGCAGCGCCAGCACCACGAAGGTGATGTTGATGTTGGTCTGCAGCGATCCCCGCCGCTCCTCCAGCCGCTCGTACTCGGCAGCGTGGTGGCGCGTGCGGTCGAGTTGCTCGACCACCCGCTGCTCCACGTTGCGGCCTACATAGAGATAGCGGTCCCAATAACCGCTCAGCTTGATCAGCGCGCCCACATAGTCGTCATTGGCGTTGGTCATGGCGGCGACACCGCCCGCCTCGGCCTGGGCCATGGCACGGCGGGGCAGCGCCGAGGTGCGAGCCAGCGTGTCGCCGAACAGGCCGTTGTATTTGGAATAGATGGTGCCGTTGCGCGACAGGATGATGGCTTCGCTGAACGACCGGCTACGCGCCTGGTTCTGCATCTCCAGGTCGAATTTCTGCGGCTCGAAGCGGAACTCGTCGGCACGGCTGTTGAGCGTCGAGGCCATCTCGATCAGGTCGCGCGAGATGCTCTTCTTGTGCTCCTCCATGTAATCCTCGGCGATGCGCACCGAGTTGTGCACCGCGCCGCGGACCTGGTCGGAGAACCAGTTCTGCAGACCGAGGTTGAAATAGAGCGCCGAGAACATGGCGACGATGATCGTCGGGATGATGGCGACAAGGCTGAGCAGCGTCACCAGCCGCACATGCAGCCGCGAGCCGGCGAGCCCGGTGCGCCGCGCGACCCAAAGGCGCACGACCCTGCGGGTGATCAGCACCGCCAGCATGGTCACGATGGCGAGATTGCCGAAGATCAGCGCGATGGCGCCGCTCGAATCCATGGTCACCAGGCCGCGGCTTAGCAGCGCATAGGTGACCACGCCCCAGATGACGGCGACCACCGCCAGCGCAACGGGAACCCAGCGATTATGAGTAAGTTGTTTGATCCAGCCGGGAAACAGAGCCCGTTTGGGTCTATCAGACGTGCCGCCGAGGCTCGACATTCAGTACGGCTTCAGATCCCGAATCAACCAGCGCGCCAGGAGCGGCGCGGGTGCAGGGTAACATAATGTTGCAAATTTGCATCACCCGAATTGGCGGGCGCCGGAGGCGCTACTTCAGGCCGCGATTCACCGGGATGTCCAGTTCGCGGATCTTCTTGCGCAGGGTGTTGCGGTTGAGGCCCAGCAGTTCGGCGGCGCGGATCTGGTTGCCCCGGGTCGACGCGAGCACGATGTTGAGCAGCGGCCGCTCCACTTCCTTGATGATCCGGTCATAGAGGCCCTTGGGCGGCAAGCCATCGCCATGAGCGGCGAAGTAGCGTTCCAGGTGGTTCTCGACCGCGCCGGCCAGGTTGTCGGCCTCGACGCCGGCAGCCGGCGCCACACGCCGCTCGGTTTCGGCGAGCTCGGCGCTGATCACCTCGACGCCGATGAGCTCCTCGGAATAGAGCGCGACGATGCGCTTCACCA
>CAMBYA010000209.1 GCA_945872035.1 Rhizobium sp. Q54 | reverse complement strand
TTCAGAACTGGCGCGGGAAGCCTACTGAACATCGACGGACTTCTGCGTATTCGGTAGCATGGGCTTTTCCACCGTATCCGTCCTATAACGTTGGATGGCGGCTGCGGCGCGGGTTCCACTCGCTTCCAGCGGACGGGACGCAGGAGCTTCGGGATTGGCGATTTGCGCGGCGGTGTTCTGGCTGATTGCCTCGCCGAAATGATTCTCCGCCACCGAAGTGGTGATCTCGGGGGTGCCAATGTGGTCCGTACACGCCGTAAGCAACCCAATCACGACCCATGCCATGTTCTTCGTCTTCATAAGATCACCCATTTTTCAAGGTCAGGGGGCAGCCGAGGCGGCTTCTGGCTTGGCGCCAGTCCGGCCGTGCAGGAAAAGGTCGGCCTCGCTCGGCGGCTGGGCGGCCTTCGTCGGGTCCGTCAGCTTGTCAGTGGTCGTCGGACGCACCAAATGAACCGTGATGATTACCACCAGTTCGCTCTGCTGCCGCTTGAAGTTCTCTGAGCGGAACAACGCGCCGAGGATGGGAATTGACTGCAGGCCGGGAAGCCCGCGCACGTTGGTGTTCAGATCGTCCTGCAGCAGGCCGGCGATCGCAAAGCTCTGTCCGTCAAGCAGTTCGACCGTCGTCTTGGTCCGGCGCACGGCAAGTCCAGGAATGGTGATCGACCCGTTCTGGAAAGAGACGGTTGGATCGATTGTCGATACTTCCGAACTCACCTCGAGATTGACCGTGTCGGTACCGATGACGGTCGGCGTGAAAGCAAGGCCGACGCCGAATTGCTTGAACTCGACAGAGAGCGCACCGTAGTCCGAGCCGGGAACGTCGACGCTGATCGACTGCGCCACCGGAATCGGAAACTCGCCGCCGGCGAGAAAGCTCGCCGTGTCCCCTGACAGTGCAATGATGTTCGGCTCGGCCAAGGTACGCACCATGCCCTTCTGCTCCAGTGCGTCAATCATGGCGTTGAAAGCATATTTTGCGCCGGCCGCAGCCACGCCGCCGCTGGCGAAGGCATCGGGATTGAGACCGTCGCCGCTGGAGAATGTCCACTTGGACTTGCCGTTGTTCCCGAAGATCGTTGCCTCGGTGTTGACACCGAAATCCTTGAGGGCGGCACGCTGCACCTCGGCGAAGCGCACGCTCACCATCACCTGCTGGCTTCCTTTGACAAGGAGCATGTTGTTGACGTGGCCCGGTGCGAACGTCTCGGCCAGAGTGACCATCTGTGCGGCCTTGGTGCCACTGTCCACCGTGCCCGCCAGGGTGACGCCATTGCCCGAGTAACTGACGTCGATGACCTCGTCCGGCGCAACGATAGCGATAGCGCGCCGCAGAGCCTCGATGTCATAGCCAACGAGAACGTCGTAGATGCCCAGAGGCCGGTTGTCGCGGTCGGCGATCACCAGGTTGGTCGAGCCGAGTTTCCGACCGAGGATATAGAAGCGGTTCGGGGCGAGCGGCACGACATCCGCCACCTCCGGGTTCCCGACCGTGATCTGCCGGAAGCTCTTCTCGGTCGAAATGACGCGCGACTTGTTGATAGCGACGGTGATCTCCTCCGGCGTTCCGGCCGCGTCGAACCACGATGCTGACGGCGCCGTCAGCGTGCGCGCTTGTACCACCGGCTTGGCGTGCTCGTCCGGCCCTGGAGCAGCCGACGCCCCCCGGCGGGTTCGACGGCGACAGCATCGCCGGTCACCAGCATTAACACGGCGAAAACACCCGCTGCCCACCCGATCCGATCTCTTCTGGTCAATAGTGAATTCACGTTAGTCCCCATTGGATAGCCTGGATGTTTGGTGTTGGTGTCGGCCAACCGATACCGGGTTTGCTTATTGGTCGGAGACTGCCTCGACGGAAACTGCCGTTCCGCGGCGTACGATCACCTCGGAGTTTCGTGGCCGCACCTCACGCCGCCGATGAACCCCGAGCCCATGTGGGCTTGCGGCCGGCATAGCGACCGCAGCGGCCGGCGAGTTGTCGAGAACCAGCTTGCCCAGGGCCGGCTTGTCCCCATCGGCGTAATTCCGGAGCGCCAGACTGAGGGTCCCCACCTGTTCGGCCAGAGCGAGCACCTGGGTCTGTTCCGGCGTCACCTGGATCGTCGCAGTCTTGGCAACGACCGGCTGGTCGGCATCCTCGTCTGACATCTGATCGATGCCCAGCACGGTCAGGTCCTGCAGGATCACCTCGGCAGCAAGCTGACCCTTGGCGTCAGTACGGGTTAGCAGCACGTCGATGCGGTCGCCGGGCAGAAGAAAGCCGGAGATACCGCTGACATCGCTTACTCGGACCGAATAGGCGCGCATGGCAAGCGGCACCCGCCGAGAGAGCTTGGGCTTCTCGCCGAAGTCGGAAATCTTGCTGCGCAGCAGCGGTTCGCCCGCCACCAAGCTTCGTATGGCGATGCGCTGGCCTTGCGGGCTTGCAGTCAGTTCATCGCGGGACATAATCGCGTCGGCGGGGACCGAGCCCTTCGGCCAAGCCGCCTCCTCGACCAACTCAGCACTGAGCTTGGTGCCGAAGGGTATGTCCCGTGTAGCGACGAGTACCTTCTGGGTCTCCATGGACTGCTCCGTGAAGGACGGCGTTGGCGTTCCGCGGAAGTAATAAATGGCGAACAGGGCACCGGCAGCCAAGGTCACACCGATCAAGACGCTGTACAGGGGTCTGCGAGAAATCATGATGTCGACCTTCACTGGACTTCCATGAACACAGAAGACTGGAAGGCGAGATGTCACCTGCCGCAACTGTAGCCCCGGAATGAGACATAGAAGCCCCCGCCGCGTTCCACATTGATTTGCCGCAAATTTGAAGAAAATCGCTCACTACCCGAGAACTGGCTGGCATCGACACAAACCACGCCAGCCCGGATCGACCTCAGAGCGCCAGAAGTCCAAGTGAGACAGCCATATCGGACGCGAGCAGCAGCACGCTCGACGCCAGGCCGGCGACCGGAACCCATCCCGGACAGACGAAGGCTCCCGGCGGCGGCGTCTCTCCCCGGCGCTTGATGACGATCAGCGCCAGATTGACGATCGCGAAGATGACCAGCGTGAAGCGGGCGGTGAAGTCGGCCAGGCCAGCGATCGGCGCCAGCAGCGCGAGCGCCAGGATGGCTCCGGCTCCGATCATCGTCGCGCGCATCGGCGTTCCGGTCGCGGGATGCAGCCGTGCGAACCAGCCCGGCAGGTTGCCCTGCGTGGCAAGGCCGTACAGCACGCGGGCAATCATGATCATGTGGACGATGATGCCGTTCAGCGTCGCGATGATGGCGATCAGGCTCATCACCAGCAGCGGCATGCCCGTAAGGCGCTGGAAAACAGTGGCGAGCGGCGCTTGCGAGCGTGCCAGTTCGCCGGGCGGCACGGTCACCACCGCGACCCACATCACCGCCGCATAGATCGCGGCAGAGATGCCCACCGTGAGGAAAAGCGCCCGGGGAAGAGTCTTGCTCGGCTCCTTCAGCTCCTCGGCCACGTTCACCAGGTGTTCGAAGCCGGTATAGGCGAACACGGCGATCAGCATGGTGCCGGAAAGCCCGGCCCAGACCGCCAGGTCGCCCAGGTCGGGAACCATCTCGGGCAGCCGGCCGACCACGTCGGGACCCGCGAGCAAGCCCGCCGCGACGATCAGCAGCAGGCCGCCGATCTCGATCACCGTCATGATCGCGGCGAACGTGACCGACTGCACCGTCGCGAGACACGCCACGGCGCCCATGGAGACGACGACACCGGCGATGATCAGGGGTGCGGGGATCTGCAGGAGCGCGCCGACGTACCCGGCGCTGCCGACGCTGATGGTGGCGGCCGAGATCATGGCGGTCGCGACGACCAGCAGTCCGACGGCAAGGCTGAGGCGCCTGCGATGGAATGCCGCCTGCGCATAGGCGGCCTCGCTGGCGCTCACCGGCATGCGCGTGCCGAGCTCGGCGAACGACGCCGCGCTGAGCGCCATGACCAGCGCCGCGCCGACGAAAGCGAGCGGCGCATGCATGCCGCTGCGGCCGGCCGCGACACCGACGAGAACATAGATGCCGGCGCCGATCGTCACGCCAAGCCCGTAGAGTGTCGCGTGAGTCAGGCTCAGCGCGCGGACGAGGACCGGCTGCGGCCTGCCGCCTACGCCCGGTGCGATTTGGTCGCTCCGGCGCAGCCCGCGCACTGCATCGCCGTGGGGACCGCGGCCAGCCTCGCGGGCGCGATGCTGTCGCCACACGTCACGCACGTGCCGTAGGTCCCGTCATCGAGTCTCGCCAGTGCCGCGCGGATCCGGGCGATCTCGCCGCGCCCCGCATTCTCCAGAGCCGCGATCGCCTCGTCGTCCTGCAGGTCGACGGCCTGCTCCTCGAAGTCGGCATCCAGGGGCTGCCGCAGTTCGGCCTCGAGATCGTCGACCCTGTGGGTCAACGCCTCGAGCCGGGCCCGTAGCGCGAGAGCGATCGATTGGTGCGATGTCAAAGCCATCTCCCTTATTTGCTGATCCGCCAATTGTCCGATGGGTGTCCAGCCGGCCCGCAGCCGGTTCGACGAAGCGGGCGACCGGCTACGCCGCCTGGACTGTTTCGAGGACGTCCTTGCCGCTGCGGCCGGCAAGATCCTTCGCGATTTCCTTCAGAAGCGCGCCTTCCAGATGGCTACCGTAGTGGCGCCGCAACTCGCCCAGCGCTTTCGGCGGGGCAATGACCACCAGATGCGCGATCTTGCCGCCCTGGACCTGTCCGTTGAGCCACTCGGCGACAGCCGCGACATGCGCGTCCTCGTCAGCCAAGTGCCCCGTTGGATTCGCCGAGCTGGAATGATGACGGGTGCCGGCACCCTTGTTGTGCTCGTCGAGCTTCGGTGACGCCATGTCCGAGAGAACCGGATCGGCCTCGTTCCCGCTGTTGCGGTGCAGTTCGAAGTGAC
>CAMBYA010000208.1 GCA_945872035.1 Rhizobium sp. Q54 | reverse complement strand
TCTGGGTCCCGGCTTTCGCAGGGATGACAACAATTATTGAGTGAACAGCCGCTGCCGTACCCGCTTGGGGCCGATCAGCGGCAGGAGCAGCTTCATCTCCGGTCCCTGCTCGCGCCCGGTCAGGGCGAGGCGCAGTGGGTGGAACAGCTCGCGGCCCTTGCGGCCCGTCGACTGCTTGATGGCGCTGGTCCATTCACCCCAGGACTCCTCGCCCCATGGCAGCGGCGGCAGCAGTTCGGCGGCCTGGTTCAGGAACGATGTATCCTCGATGACGGGCTGCATGGGGCCTTCAACCACCTTCAGCCAGTCGAGAGCGTCGGCGACCCTGGTCAGGTTGGCACGAACCGCATACCACAACTCCTCGCTGACGCCGGGCAGGCGCGCGGCGACGTTGGAATAATGCAACTGGTGGACGATGCGGGCGTTGAGCACCTCAAGCTCGTGCGGGTCGAACCGGGCTGCCGACCGGCCGAACTTCTCGACATCGAAGCTGTAGACCAGCGGCGCCAGGTCGGTGAACGGCTCGATGGGGTCGGACGTGCCGATGCGAGCCAGCAGGCTGTTGACCGCCATGGGCTCCAGCCCCTGCTCGCGAAGGTCGCGGATGGCAAGCGAGCCTGCCCGCTTCGACAGGCCCTCGCCGCCCGCGCCGGTCAGCAGCGCGAAATGGGCGAATTGCGGCGGCGTGCCGCCCAGCGCCTCGAACAGTTCGATCTGCACGGCGGTGTTGGTGACATGGTCCTCGCCCCGGAAGACATGGGTGACGTGGTGGTCCAGGTCGTCGACGCAGGACGGCAAGGTGTAGAGCAGGCTGCCGTCCTCGCGCACCAGCACCGGATCGGACAGGGTGGCGGTGTCGAACGTCACCGCGCCGCGCACGCCGTCCTGCCAGGTGACCGGCTGCTGGTTGAGCCTGAAGCGCCAGTGCGGCTGGCGGCCTTCCGCCTCGAAGGCATCCTTCTGTTCCTGGGTGATCGCCAGCGCGCCGCGCTCGTAGACCGGCGGCTTGCCGCGCGACAGCAGCACCTTGCGGCGCAGATCAAGCTCCTGCGGCGTATCCCAGCAGGGATAGAGCCGGCCCGACGCCTTGAGATGCACGACGGCGGCGTCATAGGCTTCCTGCCGGTGCGACTGGTGCGACGAGGTGTTCCACTTCAGGCCCAGCCAGCGAATATCCTCCTCGATGGCGTCGGCGAATTCTTCCGTCGAGCGCTCCGGGTCGGTGTCGTCGAAGCGCAGCATGAAGATGCCGCCCTGCTGGCGCGCATAGAGGAAGTTCACCAGCGCCGTCCGGACATTGCCCACATGCAGGTAGCCTGTCGGACTGGGCGCGAAGCGCAGCCGCACGCTCATGCGTTGAATTCCCGCTTGCGGGTCGCCGAGCGCGCGTTGCGGAACCCGTTGGTGATCGGATAGCGCCGGTCGCGGCCGAAATTGCGGCGGGTGATCTTGACGCCGGGGGGCGCCTGCCGGCGCTTGTACTCGGCGATATAGAGCAGGTGCTCGATACGCTGGACCACGGCCGGGTCGTGGCCGCGGGCGACGATATCGTCGAAGGTCATCTCGTTCTCGATCAGGCACTCCAGGATATCGTCCAGCACATCATAGGGCGGCAGGTTGTCCTGGTCGGTCTGGTTCTCGCGCAGCTCGGCCGATGGCGGGCGGGTGATGATGTTGTCGGGGATCACCACCTGTCCCGGTCCCAGCGCGCCTTCCGGCACATGGGCATTGCGCCAGCGCGACAGCTCGAACACGGTGGTCTTGTAGACATCCTTCAGCACCGAATAGCCGCCGCACATGTCGCCGTAGAGCGTGGCGTAGCCGACCGACATCTCGGACTTGTTGCCGGTCGTGAGCACCATGTGGCCGAACTTGTTGGACAGCGCCATCAGGGTGATGCCGCGGGCGCGGGCCTGCAGGTTCTCTTCGGTGGTGTCGGGCTCCCGGCCCTCGAAGGCGGGCGCCAGCATGCCGAGAAACCCGTTGACCGCCGGCTCGATGGGGATGACCTCGTGCCGCGCGCCCAGCGCCCGCGAGCATGCCTCTGCATCGCGCACGCTGTCCGAGCTGGTGTAGCGATAGGGCATCATCACGCATCGCACCCGGTCGGCGCCCAGCGCGTCGACGGCGACGGCCGCCGACAGGGCGCTGTCGATGCCGCCCGACATGCCGAGCACCACGCCGGGGAACCGGTTCTTGTTCACGTAGTCGCGCAGGCCCAGCATCATGGCGTGGTAGATTTCCTCGAGGCCTTCCGGATAGCGGACCTTCTCGCCGTCCTCGCAGCGCCAGGCGGTGCCGTCGCGCCGCCATTTGGTGATGACCACGGACTCGCGCCAGCCGGCCATGCGCACCGGCACCTTGTGGTCGGTGTTCATCACGAAGGAGATGCCGTCGAAGACGATCTCGTCCTGGCCGCCGACCTGGTTGACATAGATCAGCGGCAGGCCGCTCTCGCTGACCCGCTGGGCGGCGAGCTGGGTGCGGGTGTCGACCTTGCCCAGTTCGTAGGGCGAGCCGTTTGGCACCACCAGGATTTCGGCGCCAGTCTCCTGCAGGCATTCAGTCACGTCCGGGTACCACATGTCCTCGCAGACCATGACGCCAAGGCGCACGCCGCGGAAGTTGATCGGGCCCGGCAGCGGGCCGGGCTGGAAAATGCGGATCTCGTCGAACACGCCGTAATTCGGCAGATGATGCTTGTAGCGCCGGGCGGCGACCTTGCCGCCGTCGAGCAGGATGGCGGCGTTGAACGGCTTGCCGTCACCCTCGCGCCAGCTCGCGCCGATCAGCATGGCCGGCCCGCCGTCGGCGGTATCGGCCGCCAGTTCCTCGACCGCCGCCTGGACCGCTTCCTGGAAAGCCGGCTTCAGCATCAGGTCCTCGGGCGGGTAGCCGTTCAACACCAGTTCGGCATAGACGATAAGGTCGGCACCGGCCGCCGCCGCTTCCTGGCGTGCTGCGCGGATCTTCGCCACGTTGCCGCTGACGTCGCCCAAGGTGGGATTGAGCTGGGCGAGCGCGATGGTGAGACTGTCGGTCATGGGACGTGAACCCGTCGGGGAAGTAGGCAGTTCCGCAAGACTTATCGGAGCAAAACACCCTTGTCATCCCGGCGAAAGCCGGGACCCAGTCGGTCGGCTGGTCCGGGTCCCGGCTTTCGCCGGGATGACAAGATCAGTCTGTTACGACGCCGCCGCCACACGGGCGATGCCGCCGCGTTCCTTGCGGATGCCTTCGGCGATGATGAAGGCCAGCTCCAACGCCTGGCTGCCATTGAGGCGCGGATCGCAATGGGTGTGGTAACGGTCCTTCAGGCCCTCGGCCGTGATCGCCTGGGCGCCGCCCATGCACTCGGTCACGTCCTGGCCGGTCATCTCGAAATGGACGCCGCCCGCATAGGTGCCCTCGGCCTGGTGCACCGCGAAGAAGCCGCGAACCTCGGCCAGCACCTTGTCGAACGGCCGGGTCTTGTAACCCGAGGTCGAGATCGTGTTTCCGTGCATGGGATCGCATGACCAAACCACCGTGCGGCCTTCCTGCTTCACCTTGCGCACCAGCGCCGGCAGCACGTCCTCGACCTTCTCGGCGCCCATGCGGGCGATGAGGGTGAGACGGCCGGCCTCGTTTTGCGGGTTGAGCGCGTCGATCAGGCGGATCAGCTCGTCGGGGTTCATGGTCGGGCCGACCTTGCAGCCGATCGGATTCCTGATGCCGCGCATGAATTCCACGTGGGCGTGATCAAGCTGGCGGGTGCGCTCGCCGATCCACAGCATGTGGGCCGACGTGTCGTACCAGTCGCCCGTGGTCGAATCGACGCGGGTCATGGCCTGCTCGTAGCCCAGCAGCAGCGCCTCGTGCGAGGTGTAGAAGCTTGTGCCGCGCAGCACCGGGGCGGTCTCCGACGTGACGCCGCACGCTTCCATGAACGACAGCGCCTCGGAGATGCGCGAGGCCATCTCCTGGTAGCGGCTGCCCGACGGGGAATCGGCGATGAAGCCCTGCATCCAGCCATGGACGCGGTGCAGGTCGGCATAGCCGCCCTGGGCGAAGGCGCGGATCAGGTTCAGCGTCGCGGCCGACTGGGAATAGGCGCGGATCAGCCGCTGCGGATCGGGACGGCGCGCCTCGGGCGTGAAGTCCATGCCGTTGATGTTGTCGCCCTTGTAGCTTTCCAGGGTGACGCCATCGATGGTCTCGAGGTCGCTGGAGCGCGGCTTGGCGAACTGGCCGGCGATGCGGCCGACCTTGACCACCGGGCACGACGCGGCCCAGGTCAGCGCCACCGCCATCTGCAGCAGCACGCGGAAGGTGTCGCGGATGTTGTCCGGGTGAAACTCGGCGAAGCTCTCCGCGCAATCGCCGCCCTGCAGCAGAAAAGCGCGGCCATCCGCCACATCGGCGAGGTCCTGCTTCAGGCTGCGCGCCTCGCCCGCGAACACCAGCGGCGGATAAGACTTCAGCGTCTTCTCCACCTCGGCCAGAGCCGCGGGGTCCGGGTAGGCCGGGATATGCTTGGCCGGCAGCGCTCTCCAGCTGTCCGGCGACCACTTCTTGGTCATGGCTTCGCCTTGTCGTTTAGGGTCATTCGAGGGCGCTGATATACGCTTGGCGCCCGGTTTTGGCCAGTTTTTAGAATC
Organism: Rhizobium sp. Q54; assembly: GCA_945872035.1. Lineage (GTDB taxonomy): Bacteria > Pseudomonadota > Alphaproteobacteria > SMXS01 > SMXS01 > RI-34. The sequence continues at coordinate 286 of CAMBYA010000208.1, read as the reverse complement.
AATTCGCCTATTCGGCCGCCTGCTTCAGCCGCGGCACCGGGGTGCGCATGGTGACGAATTCCTCGGCCGCCGTCGGATGGATCGCCACCGTGGCGTCGAACTGGGCCTTGGTGGCGCCGCACTTGATGGCGATGCCGATGCCCTGGATGATCTCGCCCGCGTCGTGGCCCACCATGTGCGCGCCCAACACCCGGTCGGTCTTCGCGTCGACGACCAGCTTCATCAGGGTGCGCTCGCTGGAGCCGCCCAGAGTATGCAGCATGGGCCGGAAATCGGCCTTGTAGAT
>CAMBYA010000207.1 GCA_945872035.1 Rhizobium sp. Q54 | reverse complement strand
GCAGGCCGCGCTGGAGATGGCGCGCGACTACGCCATGGGCCGCTATGCGTTCGGCCGCCCGATCGCGTCGTTCCAGGCGATCAAGCACAAGCTGGCCGACATGTATGTGGCGACCGAGCTGGCTCGCTCGAACTCCTATTACGGCGCCTGGGCGCTGTCGACCGACGCGCCCGAGCTGGCCGTCGCGGCGGCGACCGCCAGGGTCAGCGCCACCGAGGCCTATCACGAGTGCTCCAAGGAGAACATCCAGGTGCATGGCGGCATGGGCTTCACCTGGGAGTTCGACTGCCACCTGCATTACCGGCGCTCCAAGGTGCTGAGCCTGGTGCTGGGCAGCCTGCCGCGCTGGAAGGATCGCCTGATCAGCCGTCTCGAAGAGCGGAACGCCGCGTAACCGGAGGCCACCATGGATTTCAACGATTCCCCGGAGGAAGCAAGCTTCCGGACACAGGCGAAGGCGTGGATCGCGGCGAACCGTCCGGCCGAGGGCTGGCAGAACCGCACCGGCCGCGACACCGACGCCATCAAGGTGTCGAAGGACTGGCAGAAGAAGAAGTACGACGCCGGCTGGGCCTGCATCCACTGGCCGAAGGAATTCGGCGGCCGCGGCGCGACGCCCATCGAGCGGGTGATCTGGTCGCAGGAAGAGGGCGAGCTGGGCCAGCTCGGCGGCGTGTTCATCATCGGCCAGGGCATGTGCGCCCCGACGATCATGGCGCACGGCTCCGAGGCGGCGAAGGCGCGCCACGTGCCGAAAATCGCCAGCGGCGAAGAGATCTGGTGCCAGCTGTTCTCGGAGCCCGGTAGCGGTTCCGACCTTGCCGGCCTGCGTACCCGCGCCGAGAAGCAGGGCGACGAGTGGGTGATCAACGGCCAGAAGATCTGGACCTCGGGCGCCCATTACGCCGACTTCGGCATCCTGATCACCCGCACCGATCCGACCGTGGCCAAGCACAAGGGCCTGACCATGTTCTATCTGGACATGCGCTCGCCCGGCGTGACCATCAAGCCGATCAAGCAGGTGTCCGGCCGCTCGGACTTCAACGAGGTTTACTTCGCTGACGTCCGCATCCCCGACAGCCAGCGGCTGGGCGAGGTGGGCGAGGGCTGGAAGGTGTCGCTGACCACGCTGATGAACGAGCGTCTGGCGGTGGGCGGCGGCTTCCCGACCAATTTCGAAGAGATGTTCGAGATGATCAAGGTGCTCGAGGGCGAGAACGGCCCCGCCATCGAAGACCAGTCGGTGCGCGAGAAAATGGCCGACTGGTATATCCGCTCGGCCGGCCTGCGCAACACCTCCTACCGGATGATCTCGGCGCTGTCCCGCGGCCAGGCGCCTGGTCCGGAAGCCTCGATCAGCAAGCTGGTGCTCGGCGTCAACCGGCTCAACATGGCCTCGACCATGCTCGACATCCAGGACAGCTACGGCGTCATCAGCCAGAAGGACCTGGCGGTGAACGGCGGACAGTTCCACGAGATCTTCTTCCGCGCCGTCGCCCACCGCATCGAGGGCGGCACGGACGAGATCCTGCGCAACATCATCGCCGAGCGCGTGCTGGGCCTGCCGGGCGACATCCGCGTCGACAAGGACCTGCCGTTCAACAAGATCCCCACCGGGGCGAACTAAGAGGTAATCAAGTGCTCAAGACCCGTTTCACCGAAGAGTTCGGCATCAAGTATCCAATCGTGCAGGGCGGCATGCAGTGGGTCGGCCGCGCCGAACTGGTGTCGGCCGTGGCCAATGCCGGCGCGCTCGGTTTCATCACCGCGCTGACCCAGCCGACGCCCGAGGACCTGGCCAAGGAAATCGCGCGCTGCCGCGAGATGACCGACCAGCCGTTCGGCGTCAACCTGACCATCCTGCCAACCGTGAAGCCGACGCCGTACGATGAATACGCCCGCGCCATCATCGAGGGCGGGGTGAAGATCATCGAGACCGCCGGCCGCAACCCGGAGCCCTACATGCCGTGGTTCAAGGAAGCCGGCGTGCGGGTCATCCACAAATGCACCTCGGTCCGCCACGGCGTGAAGGCCCAGCAGGTCGGCTGCGACGCGGTCTCCATGGACGGCTTCGAATGCGCCGGCCATCCGGGCGAGGATGACGTGCCGAACCTGGTGCTGCTGCCGGCCGCCGCCGACCAGCTCACCATCCCGATGATCGCCTCGGGCGGCTTCGGCGACGGCCGTGGCCTGGTCGCGGCGCTCGCGCTGGGCGCCGAAGGCATCAACATGGGCACCCGCTTCATGGCCACCAAGGAAGCGCCGATCCACGAGAACGTGAAGCGCAAGCTGGTCGAGAGCAACGAGCGCGATACCCAGCTGGTCTACCGCAAGTTCCGCAACACGGCGCGCATCTACAAGAACGATATCGCAAAGCGGGTCCACGAGATCGAGACCACCAAGGCCGACGCTACGTTCGAGGACATCAAGGACCTGGTCGTCGGCGTGAAGGGCCGCTCGCTGCTGGAGACCGGCGAGATGGAAACCGGTGTGTGGAGCGCGGGCACCGTGATGGGCATCATCAAGGATATCCCGACGGTGAAGGAACTGGTCGAGCGTATCGTCCGCGAGGCGGAAGAGATCATCAACCAGCGCCTCAAGCGCATCGCCAACTAAGGCTGTGTTTCCGGAAAGCCGCCCGCCTCGTGAGAGGTGGGCGGCTTTCCTGTTTTGGCGTCGGCAATATGGAAATGCCGTGCGGGCGAATTGATCCATGTTAACGCGCGGTTCATCGATACCGTGCACAGTCCACCCATCAGCGCGCCTTCATGGCGAATGCTGACGGAGAGGCGCCTGAGCTCCCGCCCCTCACTGGAGCTGCACCGTGAATTGTCCCAAATTGCCGAGCGAAATGATCGACGCCATCCTGCTCGAGATGGCGGTATTCCATCCTTGTTTGTCGGAAGCGGAAGAGGCGGCGATGAAGACCCGGCTGTTCGCCATCATGGCGGATATCGACGGCTTGGCCTGCGATCCGGACAGGATGGCCCGGCTGTTCCGGGAAGCCAAAGCCGGCCTCTGATCCCTCCCACGCTCCCACCGGCCGTCGCGTCACGACGCCTGTTGCTTGATACAGGGGAAGGTCGCCAAAGTGCGGCTGAACTGACCATCTTTCCGGATTCGGATTGACAGGATGCCGCTGCGGTTTACGCTTGGCTAAGCGTTGGACGGTCGATCAAGGCACATTGCCGATCGGCCGTCAGGGGAAACGGGAGACGGACATGACGGACATCATTACTCATCCGCTGGCGATCGACGGCAAGGATCCGCGCAACACCCGCGGCGACCGGATTTCGCAGGACCGCTACTATTCGCGCGAGTGGATGCAGCGCGAGTGGGACCACATGTGGACCCGGGTCTGGCACATCGCCGGCCGCGAGAACCAGCTGCCCGATCCCGGCGACTATATCGTCCACGACTTCATGCACGAGTCGGTGATCATCGCACGCCAGGCCGACGGCAGCCTGAAGGGCTTCTACAACGCCTGCGGCCACCGCGCACAGAAGCTGGTGCATACCAACGGCTCGCAGGACAGCTGGACCTGCCCCTATCACGGCTGGGAATGGAGCACGGACGGCAGCTTGCTCGACGCCTGCGACCGCGACGACTTCCCGCAGGGCGATCCCGTCGGCAAGATCCGGCTGATCGACGTGCGCGTCGACACCTGGGGCGGCTTCGTCTGGTACACCATGGACGACAAGGCGCCGCCGCTGCTGAAGTACCTGGAGCCTCTTCCGGAGGTCTACAAGAACTTCCCGTTCGAGACCATGGTCCGGGTGCGCTGGGTGCGCGTCGAAATTCCCTGCAACTGGAAGTTCTCGTCGGACAACTTCAACGAATCCTACCACACCCGCACGGCGCATCCGCAGGTGCCACCGATCATCGATCAGGACCACTTCACGTCGCGCTTCGAGATGTTCCCCATGGGTCACGCCCGGATCATCCAGATGGGCCGGCCGTCGCTGCGCGACCGCGTGCCGGAGGACCAGCCGCATCCGTTCGACGACACGCTGCGGGCCTGGGAAATCGATCCGGCCAGCTATGCGACCTACGAGGACAAGGCGATGCAGGGCTGGCTCGACCTGAAGGCGGCCAAGCGCCGGCTGGGTCCGCAGCGCGGCTACCGGCATTTCGACCAGCTGACCGACGAGGAACTGACCGAGAGCCCGTTCGGCGTGCTGTTCCCCAACATCGCGTTCGGCGCGGGGGCCGAGGGCATGTCGTTCTTCCGCTGGGAGCCGCACCGCGACGATCCGGAGAAGTGCTATTTCGACCTTTGGGAGCTGGCATTCCCGATCGACGGCCAGTACCGCGCCCGCCTGACCGAATTCGCCGTCGAGATGAAGGAAGCCGACTACGACTTCCGCATCTACAGCGGCCCTGAAGCGGTCGCGGACCTGCATGACCAGGTGGTGTTCCAGGATTGGGCGCTGGCGCCCGGTCAGCAGGCGGGCTGGCGCTCGCGCGGCTATCAGGAACCTTACCTGGCAGCCCAGGAGACGCGCGTGCGCCGGTTCCACGAGGTGCTGAACGACTACCTGGACGGCAAGCCTCCGGGGTGGTGAGGGTCAGCTTCCATCCAGCCGTTTGGAAATGACGACCACCTCGCTGTGTTCGTAACCGAGCTCCTCGTAGAATCCGCGCGCGCCGAGGTTGTCGGTACGCACCATCACGTTGATCTTGGGCACGCCGCGGTCCTTCAACCATTGCTCGACAGCCGCCATCAGCAGCGCGCCGATCCCTGATTTCTGCAGCCCGGGCAAAACGCCGACATAGTAGACCGCGCCCCGGTGCCCGTCGTGTCCGACCATGGCGGTGCCGACAAGCGTTCCGCCCTGACGCGCGGCCAGAATCGTCGAACTGGAACCACGGAGCGCGAATTCGGCATCGGCATGAGGGTCATTCCACGGCCGGGTAAGGTTGCATGAGTGCCAAAGCATAACT
>CAMBYA010000206.1 GCA_945872035.1 Rhizobium sp. Q54 | reverse complement strand
GTGGACGCGCTGATCCGCGCCGAACCGGCGCTCGACGGCGACCCGGGGCCGCTACCGCCGGAAGGCAGCCTGCTGCCCGAAACCTATCATTTCAGCCTCGGTGACAGCCGCGCCGCCGTGATGGCGCGGATGCGCGCCGCCATGGAGCGGAACCTGGCCGCGCTCTGGGAAAGCCGGGTGCAGAACCTGCCGCTGCAGACTCCGGAACAGGCGCTCATCCTCGCGTCGATCGTCGAGAAGGAAACCGGCGTGGCGGCCGAGCGCCCGCGCATCGCCGGCGTGTTCATCAACCGGCTGCGGACAGGCATGCCGCTGCAATCGGACCCGACCATCGTCTACGGCATCAAGCGCGGTGAACCGCTGGGACGGCCGATCCGGCAGTCCGAGATTGATGGTGAAACGCCTTACAACACCTACAAAATTCCCGGCCTGCCGCCGACGCCCATCGCCAATCCGGGCCTCGACTCACTGAAAGCGGTCATGCGCCCCATGGAAACCCGCGAGCTCTATTTCGTCGCCGACGGCACCGGCGGCCACGCCTTCGCGGAATCCTACGCCGAGCACCTGCGCAACGTGCAGAACTGGCGCGCAATCGAACGTCGTGGCGCCGGCCGCTAGGCGGTCAGACCGCGCAACATCCGTGATGCTACTTCCGTGGTGCGCGCCGCGCGGTCCAGTCGACGGCCCACATGGGCAAATTCGCCAGCAGCCGCGCAACGATCACCATCTGCCACGGGAAGGTGATGCGGCCACGGTTGCGGGCCAGGCCGCGCTCGATGATGCGAGCCGCCCGCTCGGCCGGCATGAAGAACGGCATGGCGAACTCGTTGCGGTCGGTGATCCGGCTGGCGACGAACCCGGGGCAGATCACGCACACCTCGATGCCGTCCGGCTCCAGATAGCCGCGCAGCGCCTCGCCATAGGCCTTCACCGCCGCCTTGGACGCCGAATAGGCCGGCGTCGACGCCAGGCCCTGATAGCCGGCGACCGAACTGACGATGGCGATCTGGCCCCGGCGGCGGCCGCGCATGATCTCAGCGGCGGGATGCACGGTATGGAACACGCGGTCAACGTTGACCGCGAAGGTCAGCGCGGCGACGCCGGCCAGCGTGCCTTCGCTCTGGCCGATGCCGACGCCTGCGTTGGCGATCACCAGGTCGAGCGGCCGCGCCGCCTCGCAGCGCTCGATCCAGTCGCGCGTCCCGGCCTCGTCGGCGACGTCGATCACCTCCGCCAACACAGTCGCGCCTTTCTCGGCGCACCACGAAGCGACATCATCGAGCCGCGCCCGGTCCCGGCCGCACAGATGAAGCGTCACGCCAGGCGCCGCGTAACGCAGCGCCAGCGCCTCGCCGATTCCGCTCGAAGCACCGGTAATCAGGATGGATTTCGGGTTTTTCATCGACGGCAATCGTTATAGGGCGATATAGTTCGCGCCCACCGAAACGACCCAGGAGACCCCATGGCCATCGCCAGCATGACCGGTTTCGCCCGCCTCGATGGCGCGTGGCAAGAGTATCGCTGGGTGTGGGAGGTCAAAAGCGTCAACGGCAAGGGTCTCGATGTGCGCATGCGGCTGCCCCAGGGCCTTGAAAGCCTGGATATTCCGGCCCGGGCGATGATGGCCGAGCATCTCACCCGCGGCAATGTGAACTGCGTGCTGACGTTCGACCGGGTCAACGCCAATGCCGGCGTCCATGTGAACAACCAGGTGCTCGATAGTCTGGTCGACGCCGCCAAGGCCGCCGCCGAGCGCCACGGCCTGAAGAAGCCGCGCATCGAGGAACTGCTGGAGCTGCGCGGCGTCATCGAGGTGAAGGACACGACGCTCACCGAGGAGCAGGTGGCCGAGCGCGACAGGATCCTGCTCGCCGGCCTGGCCGAGGCGCTGCGCGGCGTCGTCGCCATGCGCCGCAGCGAGGGCGCCCGCATGGCTACGGTGCTGCATGACGAGATCCGCACCATCGGCGAACTGGTCGCGCTGGCGCGCGCCGTGCCGTCGCAGCAGCCGGGCGCCATGCGCGAAAAGCTCCACAAGCAGATTTCCGACCTGCTGAGCGGCTCGAGCGTGCCGATCGACCAGGACCGGCTGGCGCAGGAAGCCGCCTACATGGCCGTCAAGGCCGACGTCCGCGAGGAGCTGGACCGGCTGGGCGCCCATGTGCTCGCCGCCACCGAGCTGCTGGACAACGGCGGGCCGGCCGGCCGCAAGCTGGACTTCCTGTCCCAGGAATTCGGGCGCGAGGCCAACACGGTCTGCTCCAAGTCGTCGGATCCGGCGCTGTCGCGTATCGGCCTCGACCTCAAGGCGGTGATCGACCAGCTGCGCGAGCAGGTGGCGAACATCGAATGAGCATCCAACGGCGCGGCCTGATGCTGGTGCTGTCCTCGCCCTCGGGCGCGGGCAAGACGACGATCTCGCGCCTGCTGCTGGACCAGGACCCGGACATTACGATGTCGGTGTCGGTGACCACGCGTCCGCCGCGCCCGGGGGAAGTTGAGGGCAAGGACTATTATTTCGTCGACCACGCCCGGTTCGACCGGATGGTCGAGGAGGGCGCGCTGCTGGAGCATGCGCGGGTGTTCGGCAACATGTATGGCACGCCCAGCCAGCCGGTGTTCGCGGCGCTGGAGGCGGGCAGGGACGTGCTGTTCGACATCGACTGGCAGGGCACCCAGCAGCTGTCCGGCAAGGCCCGCACCGACGTGGTGCGCATCTTCATCCTGCCGCCCTCGACCGAGGAGCTGGAAAAACGCCTGCGGACCCGCGCGCAGGACAGCGACGAGGTGGTCGCCGCCCGCATGGCGAAGGCATCCGAGGAAATGAGCCACTGGGCCGAATACGATTATGTGGTGGTGAACGTGGACGTCGGGGAAAGCCTGGCGAAGGTTAAGGCCATCCTGGCCGCCGAGCGCGCCCGCCGCGAACGCCAGGTCGGCATGGCCGAGTTCGTCAACCGCCTGCGCGGGGTGGACTGAGCGCCTGCTTCATCGGCGTGCCCCATGCAGGATATTCCGGCATCTGGCCCCCAATGTCTGCTTTTGGGAGTTTTGGCAGTCGGCCGGAAGGGCGACAAGTGGTGGAAAGCAGACGTGGCAGCTACTGAGTCCTGCGCTGCCGTGCCGCTTTCCTGATCCCCCGAACTGCAGCCACTCTGGCGCTCTCCCAGTGTGGTGGCAGCGGTGGACAGGCAGCAATGATCGGCAGAGACGTATCGTCGCCGAAATAGCGCAAAGCGCAAAGTATGACGCCTCGCCCTTGGTCAGTGACAACGGACTCGAGGGCGTCGTGCAGGAAATCTCGGACCGCGAAGCGTTCAGGTAGCGGCAGTTCCATCGCCGAGCCGCCAGCGAGATTAAGTGCGGCTATGACGCGGCTTGCTAGAACGGTGTCATCAAGGAGCCGGTCTCGTTGCGAGATCGCGATCGTGGCTAAGCTCTGTAGGGCCTCAGGTGACTTTAACTCCTCCAATAGGCCGACTACGAACGGCAATACAATCGGGTCAACTGCCGCCGCAATCAGTCCAGCGTGTCCTTCCCGACAATAGATGCCGATTGCCTGGGTCCACCTTGCCCAAGGGACCTCGGGATAGGAGGATGTGAGGGACCAACCCATGGCGGTTGCAACCGCATCGAGTTCGTCGGCCAAGCTCGACGATCCTTCGCGGGCCGCTCTAAGCAGGTGCTCAACCTCCAAGGTTCCCCGCCTAGCCATCCGCTGTATGGTTACAATCGTTATCATCTCATCCTTTGGTTGATCCCCAAGCTTGTCTGAGTAGCTACCAACTGCAATGTCCACAATGGGTCGGATTCAGCCGGGCCGCTATGGGCGATCGTAGGTATGTAGCGAGGCGCAACCCTCGTAGTGTGTGTGCATAGCCGGGCATCAGGTCGTGTTAACGGCTGGGCGCATAGCCCTCGCTGCTATCGGGATCCATAGGGACAATCGTGTCTTCGCCAACGCTTTTGAGTTCGTCTTTCATTCCTTCCACCATGTTGTCGCGCAGGCCATAAGGCGGATCATGATCGCTTCCGAAAACGACGCGAAACCAGTGATCGCTCTCCACCGGTCGGCCATTTTCAGTCGCGGGAATGAAGCGCCACTTAGGCGCCTCCCTGACAGCGCTTTGATCGAGAGCCTCAACGTCTGAGCTGCTCTTCACCTTAACAGACTGAGCGTCGACAGAGCCGTCAGCCCGCACACGGAAGCTGAGTATGACCACGCCTTCGACGCCAGCTTTCACCAGATTAGACGGGTACTCCGGTTGGCTGACCGGGTGCGCGGGGTCTGGGACAATTCCGTTGTTGGGCAGTGATTCATTGCTGATCGGAGTGGCGTCCAAGATCTGAACAAGATCATCAGCTCGGCCCGGGTACGGCAGCATCAAGCAGGCGGCGACGAACGTAGCCACTATCCCTAACCAGCGCATCAAGCCGTCCTCCCTAGGTCAACAGGACTCTATCCTTGGCCCCCACATCCACTGCCGTAGTTCACAGGCGAGCAAATTATCATGAACTGGGCAAATGTTTGGTTCGCCATTTGGTTCGAGTCAGAGTGGTTGCTGTGACACCAACCGCTTTTCCATGGTCTCATTGATCGTGTTGGCCTCTAACTGGCCATCCGCGTTCCTTATCTCCGTGTTGATCACTTTGTTCCGCCGCCAAACATTGCCGGCCGGGTCACTTTGAAGAGTGACGAAGATGGCGCCGGAGACGGTCTCTTTCTTCCGATTAGCAAGTGCCTTCTCAAGTGTTATTGGCTCCCTCAAGATTTCCCCGACCACCACATCCCCCTGGGCACGTTCTCGGCGTACCGCATCAGGATCGATTTGCATGCTAGCCGTAAAGCTCGCACCTTCCGGTCCGGTTGCCGCCTCGACTAGCGGCCCGGGGTTGAGCGCCAGCTTATCTCGATAAGTGCCCCCTTCGCGAACGTCCGGAACACTGAG
>CAMBYA010000205.1 GCA_945872035.1 Rhizobium sp. Q54 | reverse complement strand
CGCGGGCGTTCGTGGTCGTGCCCGACTGGGACCACAGTTCGGTCAGGGTCAGCTCGCGCTCCTTCTGGCCCCGGGTGCGGAATTCGGCGATCTGCGGCATCTCGAACGGATAGTCATGCTGGGTGAAGGTGAACACCCGCGGCGCCGGCTTGCGCGGCTCGACGTCGACGATCACGCCTTCGCGCAGACGCATCAGCACGGTGCGGCCGTCGGGCGTCGCGAGGAAGGAGCCTTCCTTGGCGGTGATGGTCGAGACGTGTCCGTCCGGCCGCTCCTTCTGGGCGAAGATGCCTTCCAGGCGTTGGCCGCCGTCGAACGCCTTCTCGATGCGCAGGGTGAAGCCGTCGCCCAGATAGCTGTACTCGCCCGGCCGGATGCTGGTGCCGAACGCGCCCGATGTCAGGTCGAACAGCAGGCTCTGATAGGTGTAATATGCGCGAGGTTGCACGAAACCCAGCAGTGCCAGGTTGATGATCATCAGCACGCCGGACAGCGCGATCGGGCCCCGCATCAGCCGGAACAGGCCGAGGCCGCCTCCCTGCAGCGCCTCGAGTTCGCTGTTGTTGGTCAGCTTGCGGAAGGCGAGCAGCACGCCCAGCAGGAAACCCAGCGGCAACGCGAGACCGATGTATTGCGGGATCAAATTGCCCAGCATCCTGAAGACCACGCCGACCGGACCGCCCTGGTTGGCCACCAGGTCGAACAGGCGCAGCATTTTCTCGAGCAGCAGCAGCATGGCCGACACACCGACGGTCATCAGCAGCGGCGTCATCACCTGGCGCAGGATGTAGATGTCGACCTTCTTGAACACGGTCGGGCAGTCCTTTCGGCGGATGCGCATGGATCCACGACGGACGCGGCGCCATGCGATCAGCGGTAGCGGTTCAAGTAAAGAGTGCCGCCCATTGATTGCAAACGAATTCTTCGGAGAACAATTCCCGCCTCCAGCCGTTCGGCCTAGGTTCATCCTCGCGACTTAGGATGGCGCACGCTATGACAACGCCTGCAGCAAGGAGACGAGAATTGGCTTCAACGTCACGACGGCATCGCTGGTTCGCCACCATGGTGGCGGCATGCGCCGTTCTGACGGCCGGCGGCGCGCGCGCCGACGACGAGCGCCCGATGTCGGTGCCCCAGCGCCTTCAGGGCCTGAAGGTGTCCGGCAAGGCGCTGGACACCGTCGCCGGGCGCATCGATCCGTCGAAACCTCTCGGCTGGTGCGATCCCGCCGACGCCCAGCCACGCATCAAAGTGATCTTGCCGAATGTACGCAGCGCGGATGGCAACATCCGGCTCAGCCTGCATGGGCCCGATCCCGAGCAATGGGTGGGCAAGAAGGGCGGCAAGCTGATCCGGTTCGACGTTCCCGCCCGGCAGGGCCGCATGGAAATATGCATGCCGCTGCCTTACGGCACCGGCGTCTACGCCGTCGGCCTGTACCATGACGAGAATGCCAACGGGAAATATGGCTTCGCGAGCGAGGGCTACGGTTTCTCGAACAACGCCAAGGCCGGCCCGTTCGGCCCGGCCCCGCACAAGGCCGCGGCCTTCAGTGCCGGCGGCGCGACCACGGATATCACGATCAGCATCCGCTACTGAGGTTCCGTCGCTTGTCATTTGACCCGGACCCAATAGCTGCCTAAGTTCGCGCCTTTCCAGCCGCTTGGACAGGTCCCGGTGACACTCGAACAGATCGGCGTCATCAGCAATCCGGGAAGCACCCGGATGAACAAGATGTTGCAGGACTTCCGGCAGGTGGTTGGAAGTTACCAGGGCATCGCGTACCGCGAACTCTCCAACATCGACGACATGGAACACATCCTGCGCGATTTCGCGGCGCAGGGGATCAGGCTGCTCATTCTCAGCGGCGGAGACGGCACCCTGCAGCTGGGCGTCACCGCGCTGATGAACCATGACATCTTCGACGAGCCGCCGGTGATCTCGATCCTGCCGGGCGGCCGCACCAACATGGTGGCCGAGGCGCTGGGCATGTTCGGCTCGCCCAGTGAATGCCTGCGCGAGGTCGTCGATGGCGCGGTAAGCGGCAGGCTGAAGACCGTCGAGCTGCCGTTCATGCGGCTGCAGGTGAAGCCGGACGCGACGCCGGTCTATGGCGCGTTCTTCGGAGCCGCGACCATCGTCCGCGGCATGGAATTCACCCGCGAGGCGATCTATCCGTTGGGCCTGCCCAACTTCCTGTCCCACGCCATTGCCATCGTCTACCTGGTGGCGAACGCGGCGTGGCCGTTCAAGGGACCCAAGGCGCCGATGCGGGCCGAGCCCCTGTACGTGAATTTCGATGACAGTACGCCGGAGGCGAAGTCATACATGATCGTGCTGGTGACCACGCTCAACCGCCTGATCCTTGGCCTTTCGGCGGCCTCCGGCGTCGGTGAGGGCGCGCTGCGCTACACCAGCATCGAATATACCCTCTCGGCGGCCTCGCGCGCGGCATGGACCTTCCTGTTCGGCCGGCCGTCGACCAAGCTGGTGCGCGGTCTTGTGCGCCGGCGCATGTCCCGTGTCGAGATCCGTACCAGCAGCCCGGTGACCCTGGACGGCGAGTTCTTCGTGCCCGATCCCGCCCATCCGGTGAAGCTGGAGGCGACGCCGCCCTTCACCTTCGTCAGGCTGGAAGACGAATGACCAGCGAGGGCGAGGATTTCTGGACTGTCGTTGACCGGGTCCTCATCGAACTCTACCAGCCGCTCTTCCCCGCCGCGGAAGCCGCCGCGAAGGATCTGCTCGCCGCGCATCCAGCCGCATCGGCCATCCTGTTCTACGGCTCGTGCCTGCGCACGGGCTCCGACGACGAGAAGATCCTCGATTTCTACGTGCTGGCCGATGACCTCGCCGAGGCCAACGGCAGCACCGTGCTGGGCTTTTTCAACCGTGTCCTTCCGCCCAATGTATTCTACCGTGAAACGCCGTTCGACGGCCGGATGGTGCGCACCAAATACGCGCTGATGTCTACGGAGGGCTTTGTCGAGTCCATGAGCCTCGACTGCCTGAACCCCAGCTTCTGGGCCCGGTTCGCCCAGCCCTGCGCGTTGGCCTGGGTGCGTGACCCGCGCACGGCCGGCCAGGTGGCGGAAGCGGTAGCCCAGGCGGTGATCACGGCGGTGTCGACGGTGGCGCCGGTGCATCCGTCTCCGTTCACCTCGGACGAACTCTGGTCACATGTGTTCCAGATGACCTATGCGGCCGAGCTCCGCTCCGAGAACGCGGCCACCAAGGGCGGCGAGATTTTCCGGGAGTATCCGGAACGGTACCGCGCGCTGGCGGTGCCGGCCATGCAGGCGAGCGGGATCCAGGTGGACGTCGACGAGCACGGCTTCCTGCGCACGGCGGTGCCGCCGATGCGGGCGAGGCAGGAGATGCGCCGCTGGCGCACCCGGCGGCTGCAGGGCAAGACGCTAAGCCTGTTGCGGCTGATCAAGGGCGCCTTCACCTTCACCGGCGGACTCGACTACCTTGCCTGGAAGATGCGCCGCCATTCCGGCGTGGATATACCGATCAAGCCGTGGCACCGCCGCCATCCGATCATCGGCGGGCTGGTGCTGATCCGGAAGGCAAAGCGCAAGGGCGGGTTCCGCTAGGCCGCCGGCTGGCTCAGCACGCTGTTGGACCGGGCGAGGCGCTCGAACGTATCCACGATCGTCTTGACCTGCTCTTCGGTGTGCGCGGCGCTCAGGCTGCAGCGCAGCAGGTTCAGGCCCTGCGGCGTCGCGGGCGGCATGGCCAGGTTGACGTAGACGCCGTTGTTGAGCAGCTGCTCCCACAGCCGCACCGCCATGTCTCGGTCGTCGATCTTCACGGCGACCACCGGGCTGGGTGCGGCGCCCAGGTTGAAGCCGGCGCGGGTCAGGCCTTCGTGGAGCTGCCGGGCATTGCGCCACAGCTTCTCGCGGTGCTGCGGCTCGGAGCCCAGGATCTCGACCGCCTTCAGCGCCGAGGCGACCACCGAGGGCGGCAGCGAGGCGGTGAACATGTAGGGGCGGGCGGCGAGGCGCAGGATCTCGAACTTGGGATGGTTCGACACGCAATAGCCGCCGATGGTGCCGACGCTCTTGCTGAAGGTGCCGACAACGAACTCCACGTCGTGCATGACGCCTGCTTCCTGCACCACGCCGCAGCCGGTCTCGCCGAACACGCCGAGCGAGTGGGCCTCGTCTACCATCAGTGCCGCGCCGTGGCGGTTCTTGACCTCGACCAGTTCCTTCATGGGCGCCTTGTCGCCCAGCATGGAATAGAGGCCTTCGATCACGATCAGCACGTTGGCGCCGGTGCCCAGCCGCCGCAGCCGCTTGTCCAGGTCATCGGGGTCGTTGTGCTTGAAGCGGACGATGGTGGCGTCCGACATCTTGCAGGCGTCGTAGATGCTGGCGTGGCTGTCGGCGTCGATGACGATGACGTCGTCCTTGCCGGCGATCGTGCCGATGCTCGCCATGTTGGCAAGGAAGCCGGTGCTGAACACCATGCAATGCTCGGCGCCATAGAGCCCGGCGATCGCCGCTTCCAGCGCCTTGTGGCCGGTATAGGTGCCGTTCAGCACCCGCGAGCCGGTGGTTCCGGTGCCGGCGGCATCCAGCGCCTCGTGCGCCGCCTTGATGCAGCGCGCATCGAAGGTCAGGCCCAGATAGTTGTTGGTGCCGGCGAGGATCGTCCGCTTGCCCTTGATCACCGCCTCGGTGGGCGAGATGATCTGCTCCATGACCACGTCGATGGGGCTGGAGTCCTCGAAGCCGAGCGCCTCGCGGGCCCGGATCATCGGGTCGAACTTGTCGAACAGGTCAGCCATTCTTCTTCTCGATGAGCTCGTTGACGGCGTCGGCGACCTGGCCGACGGTCTCCAGGTCGGGCAGCAGGTTGAGCGGGATGATGATGTCGAAGTGGTCTTCCATCTCGGCGACGAAATCCATCACGGTCAGGGAATCCCACTCCAGGTCGGTG
>CAMBYA010000204.1 GCA_945872035.1 Rhizobium sp. Q54 | reverse complement strand
TACTTCAGGATCTTGGCGACGACGCCGGCGCCGACGGTGCGTCCGCCTTCGCGGATAGCAAAGCGCAGGCCCTCGTCCATGGCGATCGGCACGATCAGCTCGACTTCCATCGAGATGTTGTCGCCCGGCATCACCATCTCGGTGCCTTCCGGCAGCTTCACCATGCCCGTCACGTCCGTCGTGCGGAAGTAGAACTGCGGCCGGTAATTGCTGAAGAACGGCGTGTGACGGCCGCCCTCTTCCTTGGTCAGGATGTACGCCTCGGCCTGGAACACCGTGTGCGGCGTGATCGAGCCGGGCTTCGCCAGCACCTGGCCGCGCTCCACGTCGTTGCGGTCAACGCCGCGCAGCAGCGCGCCGATGTTGTCGCCCGCCTGGCCCTGGTCCAGCAGCTTGCGGAACATCTCGACGCCGGTGCACACCGTCTTGCGCGTCGGCTTCATGCCAACGATCTCGACTTCCTCGCCCACCTTCACGATGCCGCGCTCGACGCGGCCGGTCACAACCGTGCCGCGGCCCGAGATCGAGAACACGTCCTCGATCGGCATCAGGAACGGCAGGTCGATCGGACGGTGCGGCTGCGGGATGTAGTCATCCACCGCCTGCATCAGCTCGAGGATCTTGTTCTTGCCGATCTCGTCGTTCTTGCCTTCGAGAACCGCCAGCGCCGAACCGGTCACGATCGGAATGTCGTCGCCCGGGAAGTCGTACGACGACAGCAGCTCGCGCACTTCCAGCTCGACCAGCTCCAGCAGCTCCGGATCGTCGACCTGGTCCACCTTGTTCAGGAACACCACGATCGCCGGAACGCCGACCTGGCGCGCCAGCAGGATGTGCTCGCGGGTCTGCGGCATCGGGCCATCGGCCGCCGACACCACCAGGATCGCGCCGTCCATCTGCGCCGCGCCCGTGATCATGTTCTTCACGTAATCGGCGTGGCCGGGGCAATCCACGTGCGCGTAGTGGCGGTTCTTCGTCTCGTACTCAACGTGAGCCGTCGAGATCGTGATGCCGCGCGCCTTCTCTTCCGGCGCCTTGTCGATCATGTCATACGCCTGGAACGTCGCGCCGCCCGTCTCGGCGAGCACCTTCGTGATCGCCGCCGTCAGCGACGTCTTGCCATGATCAACGTGGCCGATCGTGCCGACGTTGCAATGCGGCTTGTTCCGCTCAAACTTTCCCTTACCCATCGGCTCGACCTCTGTTCTTGCGCCCGCGCGGCGCGATTGACCTGACCATACGCATTGGAGCGGGTGATGGGAATCGAACCCACGTAGCCAGCTTGGAAGGCTGGAGCTCTACCATTGAGCTACACCCGCACGCGCCGCCGCTTCCGCAGCTTCTTCTGCCCATCAGGTGGACCTTGGTGGAGGGGGTAGGATTTGAACCTACGTAGGGGGTTACCCGGCAGATTTACAGTCTGCTGCCATTGACCGCTCGGCCACCCCTCCAGACAGGTCCGCCCCGAAAGACGGTGCGGGGAACTAAGGGAATTTGCCCTATGCTGTCAACCCCGAAAGGGGTTAAACCGCGTTTCCCTCGACACGGTTCATGGAACCCCGCGATGAACAGCGACAAACGCGCCGGCAAATTGTTCGACACGGAGAGCGAGCCCTATTGGCTTTACGGCATGCATCCTGTCCGCGCGGCGCTGGCGAATCCGCGCCGGACGGTACGCCGGCTGCTGGCGACCCGCAACGCGGCGCTGACGCTGGCGGAGGGCGGCGACCTGAAAATCGAGCCCGAGATCGTCGAACGGAAAATCATCGACCGGCTGGTCCCGGCCGACGCGGTGCATCAGGGCGTGGCGGCGCTTGTCGTCCCCATCGAGGACCTTCGGCTGGATTCGCTGCTCGAGAACGACGCGACGCGCGTGGTGCTGGTGCTCGACCAGGTGACCGATCCGCACAATGTGGGCGCCATCCTGCGCTCGGCCGCCGCGTTCGGCGCCGCCGCCGTGATCACCACCTGGCGCCACTCGCCGCCGGAGACCGCCGTGCTGGTGAAGGCCGCCGCCGGCGCGTTCGAGGCGATACCCTATATCCGCATCCAGAATCTGGCTGGCCTGCTGGAGAAGTTGAATGAGCATGACTTCCTCAGCGTCGGCCTCGACGGCGAGGCGCCCGCGCTCGTCCGCGACGTACCGCGCGACGGCCGCGTGGCGCTGGTGCTGGGCGCCGAGGGCAAGGGCCTGCGCCACCTGACCCGCGAGCTGTGCGGCATGCTCGCCCGGCTGCCGATCTCCGAGCGGGTGGAAAGCCTCAATGTCTCGAACGCGGCGGCCGTGGCGCTCTACGAACTGACGCGCGACGCGTGACAAAACGCGCGGTTTGACGTATCCGAATGCCGCCTTCTACGCCGGATTAGCTCAGCGGTAGAGCAACCGCCTTGTAAGCGGTAGGTCGTCGGTTCAAGTCCGACATCCGGCACCATTTCCTTAGCCGCCATATCGACGCAGCACAGACTATCGGTACGTCCTTCGTAGATAATCCGAATCAAGTGAAGCACTTCTATGATAAGTGCCAAGCCAAGACAAGAATAACCCCAAATATAGCATATAGTGTATTCCTAATTTCTTTCAGAATAATTTCATTCGGATTCGGCGCTGTGCGGCTAATGGCCGTTTCAATGCGCTCTAAAGTTGAAGATATTTCGCTTATAGAGAATCGAATTTCGGACATGTGTTGGGAAATTGTTTGCGATTTGCTCGAAGAACCGAACAACTCGTCAAAAACTTCTGAAAAGCCCTTTGGGTGATTTGGTTCGCTCATTTTGGGAAATCGCCTTACATGGACTACGCCAACACTAGCTCGCTAAAGAAGCTAGGGCTTTTCGCGCATATGTGGCACCGACACCCAGCACACCTTTTCAGCGCGCGGCCCGCTCCAGCACGACCACCGGAATCTCCCGTCCCGCCTTCTGCTGATAGTCGTCATAGGGCGGGAACAGCGCCGCCATCTCGCGCCACAGCCGGCTGCGCTCGGCGCCGGTCGCCACGCGCGCTTTCGCCGGGAATTTGTCCGCCAGCACCTGCACCTCCACCGCCGGGTCGGCCTCCAGGTTGAGGTACCAGCCAGGATGGACCGGCGCGCCGCCTTTCGAGGCGATCACCACGTAGCCGTCGCCGGCCTTGCCGTAGATCAGCGGCATGACCAACCTGTCGCCGCTCTTGCGGCCGGTGGTGGTGAGCAGCAGGGTCGGCACCGGCGGGTTCTTGCCGGCGGCGAACATGTGGCCGTCGGCGCCGTCTGTCGCCAGGTAGCGGCGGACGTGATCCTTCACCCAGTCCAGCGCGCCGTCCGGCACCTTCGCTTCGCTCATATCCGTCTCTCCGGTGGTTGCAGCGCCCACACTCTAGGGCAGCGCGCCGCCCGCGTCATGCATAGGCCGACACCGCGTCCGCATAGGCCTGCAGCTGGGCGAAGGCCTGCTCGCGGCCATCATGCGGCAGGCCGAACACCATGCGCTCGACGCCGAGTTCGGACAGCCGGTCGATGTATTGGGCCTCGGGCGGCAGGCCCAGCGCGGTGATCGTCGTCCGGCCGCGTCCCGCTTCCGCCTCCAGTTGCCGCTGCTGGGCGATCATCTCCGGCATCTCGTGCAGCGGGGTCAGCTTGTTGCGCATCGACTCGTGCCACTGGGCCGCGATCACCGGCATCCAGCCGTCGCCATAGCCGACCGCGCGCTTGAGCACGGTCGCGCCGGCCCCGGCCACCAGGATGGGCGGATGCGGCGTCTGCACCGGCTTGGGCCATTGCCACGAGCGGCTGATGTTGACGAGTTCGCCGTGGTACTCGGCTTCCTCCTCGGTCCAGAGGAGCTTCATCGCCTCGACCCGCTCGCGCATGATCTTGAACCGGTTGCCGAAGGCGACGCCGTGGTTTTCCATCTCGGGCGGATTCCAGCCGGCGCCGATGCCGAACACGACCCGGCCGCCCGAGATCTGGTCGAGGGTCGAGATCGCCTTGGCGCAATGGATCGGGTCATGCTGCGGCAGGATGCAGATGGCGGTGCCCAGCTTGATCCTCGACGTAACCGACGCCGCCGCGCCGAGCGACACGAACGGATCCAGCATGCTGCGGTAGGCCACCGGCACGTCATCGCCCAGCGGGAACTTCGTATCGACCGGGATATGGGAATGCTCGGAGACGAACAGGGACTCGAATCCCAGCCGTTCCGCCTCGGCGGCGATCTCGGCGGGCCCCGCGCTGAAATGCGTGACGAATATGCTGACTCCGAACTTCATGCGCGCGACTCCCCGTTGCGATGTTACCGGAAAGTATCATCGTCTCGCGCGCAGTCCTAGCCTTCCCGGCGAATGCAGCGGACTGGAATCAGGATGGCGCGGCGATTGCCAGGTAGGCGTCCTATTCGGCGGCCCGTCTGACCGGTTCGAACAGACCGTTGAGGTCGGCGTTGCCGGTGTCCAGGATGCGCTGCACCCATTTGTGGAAGGTCTGGCCGCCGCCCTCGTTGCGGCCGAAATAGACATATTCGGTCATGCCGGCGTCGAGCGCCTTCTGCTGCCTGAGGCCAGTGCCGTAGTCCTCGTGCTGCACGACATATTCCAGCAGCTTGAACATCTCGACCGCGCCGTCCCGGGTTTCCTGGGTCGGCTTTTTCTCGGTGAGGTACATCTGCACGGTGATGCTCTCGCCCACCTTCTCGCCCGGGAACAGCTGCGAGATCATCACTTCGCGGCCGCTGCCGTAGAACGACGCGATGGAGATGTGCGGGAAGATGGTCCAGATGCCGCCCATCAGCGTCTCCAGCGGCCACTCCTGTTCCCGCGTGCCCTCCAGGTTGATCATGCTGTGCTCGGGCGGCCGGCCGTCGTTGATCGCCGGCGTCGTGACCCGCTGGTGCGGGCCCCAGGCATAATACTGGGCCTTGGCCGAGACGCCGGGGAAGGTCTCTCCGTGCAGGATCGGCAGATGGTAGAAGTCCAGATAGCCGTCATAGGCGATCTTCCAGTTCGGACC
>CAMBYA010000203.1 GCA_945872035.1 Rhizobium sp. Q54 | reverse complement strand
TGAAGCTGGAACGCGCGGGCTTCAACATCAGCGTGTCGACCATGATGATCATCGCCGCCGGGCTGGCGCTGTTCGCACTGCTGTTGTTCGCGCTCGTTCTGAAATTGCCGTTCCTGGTCTCGCTGACCGGCGCGCTGGCCATCGGCATCGCGCTGCCGAGCTATTTCATCTCGTCGGCCGGCAAGAAACGCGGCGCGCGCTTCCTGAAGGACCTGCCGGACGCCATCGACCTGATCGTCCGCAGCGTCAAGTCCGGGTTGCCCGTGTCCGAGGCCATTTTCGCGATCTCGCGCGACCTCAAGGGTCCGGCGGCCGTCGAATTCACCAAGATCAGCGACCAGATGCGCATCGGCATTCCGCTGGATGACGCGTTCGCGCGTTCGGTGAGGCGCATCGGCCTGAGCGACTTCGCCTTCCTGGCCATTTCACTGTCGATCACCCAGGAGACAGGCGGCAACCTCGGCGAGACGCTGACGAACCTGTCGCGATTGCTCCGCCTGCGGCAGCAGATGCATCTGAAGATCCATGCGCTGACCTCCGAGGCCCGAGCCTCGGCGATCATCGTCGGCAGCCTGCCCTTCCTGGTGGTTGGCGCCCTGATGGTGCTCAATCCCGACTACATCAATACCCTGTTCATCGATCCGGCCGGCCACAAGGTGCTCTATTTCGCGGGCGGCAGCCTCGGCCTGGGCTTCTTCGTCATGGGCAAGCTGGTGAGGTTCGACTTTTGAACGCGATCGCCAATTTCTTCGCCAACGCCACCAGCACCGAGCTGACCACGCTTGGCGCCATGGTCATCATCATGGTGGCGATGTTCGTCGTCTGGGTGAGCCTGATCGAGCGCGATCACCTGGCCAACCGCATGAAGGAAATGACGGCGCACAAGGAGAACCTGATGCGCCGGGAGCGCGCCTCCCAGGCGAAGACCTCGGTACGCCGAGAGTTCCAGACCGTCAGCCTGTTCAACCGCCTGGGTTCAAACTTGCGGCGGGCGCAGAGCGAGCAGTCCAACAAGACGCGCCGCTTCCTGTCGCAGGCGGGATGGCGGTCGACCGAGGCGCTGGGCATCTACATCTTCATCAGCGCAATCATGCCGCTGGTCGGGGTTATCATGGCCTTCGTGCTGTACAATATGGTGCCGGCGCTGCACGAAAAGCCCCAGTTCCTCAAGATGGCCGGACTTGTCGGCTTCGCGATCCTGGGCTTCAAGCTGCCCGAGTGGGTGGTCGGCTGGGTCGTCAAGAAGCGCAAGGAGAAGCTGGACCGGGCGTTGCCCGACGCGCTCGACCTGATGGTCGTGTGCACCGAAGCGGGGCTTGGCCTCGATGCCGCATTCCAGCGGGTCTCCGGCGAAATCGGCCACAGTCATCCGGTGCTCGCCGACGAGTTGATGCTGACCTCCGTGGAATTGAACATCCTGCCCCGCCGCCAGGAGGCGCTGGACAACATGATGCACCGGACGGGCACCCCGGCGATCGAATCCGTCGTCAACACGCTGGGACAGACCGAACGCTACGGCACGCCGCTCGGTCAGTCGTTCCGCGTGCTGGCCAGCGATTTCCGTGAGCAGCGCATGCTCAAGGCCGAGGCCAAGGCCGCGCGCTTGCCGGCGATCCTGACCGTGCCGCTGGTGGTATTCATCCTGCCGTCGCTGTTCGCCGTCCTGCTCGGCCCCGCGGTCATCAAGTCGCTCAACGCGTTCTGACCCCGCCTCGGCCGCACTTCGCTCCGCGCGGCGGAGCAGATTTCATTGCTGCTGACTCTCTCCGGCGGACGCCGGGATTTGCCCGGCGGTCGCGCCGGTGCGCACCGCCGATGCGTGGCGGGGCTCGCATTTCAGCCCCTGGCTGCGAACCGTCGCGCACGCCCCTCGCGCGGACTCATCGCTCCAGAACGGGCCTGCCAGCAGGCGGCGTCCTGTTCCCTCGGGCTCGAGATAATGCACGACCTGGCCGAATGCGGGCTGCTGCAGTTTGAGCTTCTGCCAGGCGTCGCGCGCCGCCGTATCGGTATCGAACACGCCGAGGTCGACGACCCAAGGCTGCCTGACCTGGGTCGGCGGCGGCGCGGAGACGGCTGGGGCCGGAGCGGCGGCCGACGCGGTTGACGGTTCCGTCACTGCCGCTGTCTGCTGTGGCTCCGGTGCGGGCGCTGGAACCGCCGTTGCTGCTACCGCAGGAACCGGAGGCGGCACCGATGAAGCGGCTTGCCGCGGTTCGGGTGGGGGAGGTGGCGCCGTGGCCGGTATGGATGCCGGCACCGCCGCCGAGGGCTGCTCGTCATACAGCACCTGCATGGTGGCATAGGTCGCCATGTTGCGCGCGACAACCTCCGGCGGCAGATCCCTGCTGGCGAGCGCCTGGGCCTTTTCGGTGTGTCCCAGCAGGCCGTAGAGCAGCGCAAG
Source organism: Rhizobium sp. Q54 (assembly GCA_945872035.1). Taxonomy (GTDB): domain Bacteria; phylum Pseudomonadota; class Alphaproteobacteria; order SMXS01; family SMXS01; genus RI-34. Next base: position 2,621 of record CAMBYA010000203.1, on the reverse strand, counting down.
GTTCTGGCGGTGTTGGACCGTCGAGGCGCCCGATGCGTTGATCCGTTCCAGGATGGCGACCGCCTCGACCGCCTTGCCCGACAACGCATAGGACATGGCGAGGTTGTTCTGCACCGCCAGGTCGCCGGGCGCCTGCGCCAGAGCGAGCCTGTACTGGGCCTGCGCCGCATCCTGGCGTCCCAGCATGTCCAGCGCGACACCGCGGCCGTTCATGGCCTTGACGTCGGCCGGATTCCTGGCCAGCACGGCCTCGTATTGAACCAGCGCCGTCTCCGGCTCGGACAGCCACGCGAGCGCTCTGCCGTAGCCCCGGCGGATCGTAACGGTATCGAAGCCCGCCTCGAGTGCGGCGGCAAACACCGTCGATGCTTCCTTCGGCAATCCCATCGTGAGCAGGATCTCGCCGCGGCGCTCGTAGATCTGCGCGCTGCCGAGACCGTCGGCGATCAACTGTCCGTAGAATTTCTGGGCCGACATCAGGTCGCCGGAGCGTTCCGCCGCGCTCGCAAGCGTTGCCGTCACCAGGCCCTTCTCCGGTTGGCGCATCGACTGCTTCCTGGTCTCAGGGGCGAAGCCGGACTGGCATCCCGCCAGCGTCAGGGCGCATGCCAATACCCAGATCGCGACATGCCGTCCCGTTGCGCCGTTCACTTCGTACCTCACGTTCGTCCCGCCCCTCGATAAGCGAGATCACACTATCCTGAGTTACCGGGCCTAGAAAGCGCCCACGCATCCGGAAGGCCGGAAGAGAAGGCGATTCAGATGTTCGCATCCTCCGATACCACAGCGATCGAAAGAGGCGTCACCTACACCGGAAAGACAAAAAATTGAAATGTATGGCACCCAATCGTCCCGGCACCCAAAAAAGAAGACGCATGGATATGTATTAATTTAGTATTAATTTATTTAATGTATAATAAACATTCGAATAATTGCGCCCATCCCGCGCACTTCACATCATTAAATCAAATTTAAATTTTTATTATGGCGATATATGCCTCTTTTTCTCCTTATTAAATCCTTTTTCAGTGTAGTCTTTCGATTCTATTTCTCTCTATATACGGCCTCTTGCGCCAATCCTAGAGCCCCGTGGAGATAATTATTGCTTATCCTTTAACCTTTTTATACATTGTGGCAACAATGCGACTCGGCTCAGCATAGATGAACGCGCAAATTCGACATAAACCGGCCGGCGCACTGAGAGCGCTGGCTTTCCGCTTCAGGCGAGAGACGACAGGCTCGGCCGTCGTCGAGTTCGCCCTTCTCGCGCCCGTGCTGTTCATGCTGCTCATCGGCATGTTCCAGTTCGGCATCCTGATCAACAACTACATACAGCTGACCGAGGCGGTACGCGTTGGCGGCCGGACGCTGGCGATCTCGCGCGGCGCCAACACGCCCGTGACGACGACCAAGAACGCCGTCTACGCCTCGGCGCCGGGCCTGAAACAAGGCTCATTGGAGTTCACGATGACGGTCAACGGCACCGCGTGCTCGGCTGACGGTGCCTGCAAGACCACTCTCACCAGCGCCCAGGGCACACAGGCCACGATTACCGTCAAATACGACGTCTGCGGCGCGATCATCTACGGCAAGAACTATCTGGCAAACGGCTGCAAGTTGTCCAGCACGACCAGCATAAGGGTGGAATGATGACCATGATGCCTTTCCTGCGGCGGGCCTGCGCCGACAATCGAGGATCGGTCGCGATCATCGTGGCGATCGCCATGATCGCCCTGATGGGCGTAGCGGCCGTCGTCATCGACATCTCCTACATCTACAACGTCCGCCGCCAGTTGCAGAGCGCGACCGACCAGTCCGCCCTCGCCGGCGCTTCGCAAGTGTATCAGAGTACCGGCGTCACCACCGCGACCAGCTACAGCGCCACGACCGGCAACAAGAACGTCGCACCGGGCATCACCGTGACAATGGTTAGCGGCTATCCGATGGTGAAGTGCCTCACCTCGCTCAACCTGCCGTGCGCCGGATCGCCGGCGGGTAACGCCATCACCGTCATGCAGAGGGCGACGATTCCGACATTCTTCGCCCGCATCTTCGGCAAGAACGCGGTGACCGTGACCGTACAGGCGACCGCCGCCGCCGCCGGCAACCAGCCCAAGCCGTACAACATCGTCATGGTCATCGACACGACGGGATCCATGAGCACCAATGACGGCTTATGTAACGGCAGCACCCAGACGCGAATCGCCTGCGCCAAGCTGGGCGGGCAGCAGCTGCTCAATGGCATGTATCCGTCCTTGGACAAGGTCGCGCTGATGACGTACCCAGGTGTGAGCAACACCAGCGCCAACATCGGCAAGGCCTACAACTGCAGCGGCGACAACCCCACAACGGTCGCCTACAACAGTTCGCCGCAATACACCATCGTCCCGCTCAGCACGGACTATAAGGTCAGCGATTCAGCCAGTGCGCTGTCCACCAGTTCCAACCTCTCGAAGGCGTTGGGCGCCGGCGGCGTCGGCTGCGCCCATGGCATGGGCGCGCCGGGCGGCCAGGGAACCTTTTTCGCCGATGCGATCACGCAAGCCCAGGCCACCCTGCTGGCGAACCACGCGACCGGCACCCAGGCAGTCATGATCCTGCTCAGTGACGGCGATGCGGGC
>CAMBYA010000202.1 GCA_945872035.1 Rhizobium sp. Q54 | reverse complement strand
GAGGCGGCCTCGACACCATAGGCGCCGGCACCGAAATACACCCGGTTGAGATATTGCTCGAGAATCTGGTCCTTGCTGAGCCGGCGCTCGAGTGCGTAGGCGAGCATGGCTTCCTGGATCTTGCGCTTGGCGGTCTTGTCCGGCGTCAGGAACATGTTCTTGGCAAGCTGCTGGGTCAGCGTCGAGCCGCCCTGCTTGATGTCGCCGCTGCGCAGATTGACCACCACGGCGCGCACCACGCCCCAGAAGTCCACGCCTTCGTGGGTGTAGAAGCGCCGGTCCTCGATGGCCAGCACCGCCTTCACCAGGCTGACCGGAATGCGCTTGTACGGCACCCATTCGCCGCCGACGCCGCCATAGGCCGCGATCTGGGCGCCGTGCCGGTCGAGGATGGTCACGGCGGGCGGCCGCTTCTGCGCCAGGGCCTTGTCCACATCCGGCAGGTCGATGACCCACCAAACGGCGATCAGCAGCAGGACGCCGGCGACCCCCGCGGCGCACGCGAGCATCCAGGCCAGCAGCGTCCGTTGCCAGCTGCCGCCCTTGCGGGGCGTGTGTGGCTTCTTCGGCTGGGTCTTGCGCGGTGGGTCGGGATTCTTCGTGTTTGCCATGGATCAGCGGGTTGCCCGGCGCGGATGCCGGCGCAGCTTATGCAAGGGAATGGTGACGGAAAAAGGGCGGCTGGGTGCGGGCCTGCATGTCGCCTGGTGTATCGTCCTTCGGGCGCGTTCTTGTCGAGCAACAGTGGATATAGCACGTCACAGTCGCGGTGAAAGCCGAACAGCGCCCGCGCGCGGATATTGTTGCCGCCGCGTAACTTGAGCGGCCGCGATCAGTCGTATTTTTCGGCGCGCACCACGTCCACCGCGCTGCTCAGCAGCACGATGCCGTGGCTCTCCAGGACCGGCGTCAGGCGGTCGATGAGTAATTCTGCCCTGGCCTCCGACATCACCGCCAGGAACAGTACCTTCTGCTGGGCTCCGGATACCATGTCATCCGACCAGGCGCCGCTGTCGCCGTGACCACCCAGGGTCGGCAGCAAGGTGTATCCCCTGACGCCCACGTCTCGCACGACCTCCAGGATTGGTCGCACGAGCGGCTGGTCGACCAGTATCTCGATGCGGCGGCGTTGGACCGTGGGTGTCATTGGCCAGCCATCCTTTGCGCGAGCATGGTGTAGAGCGGAATTCCGAACAGGACGTTGAACGGGAAGGTCACTGCGAGAGACATGCCGAGATAGAGACCGGGATCGGCCTGAGGCAGCGCCATGCGCATGACCGCGGGCACGGCGATGTAGGACGCGCTGCCTGCCAGGATAGCCAAGGCGGCGGAAGAGCCGATGTCCAGCCCGATCAGCGTCCCCGCAGCGGCGCCCAACGTGCCGTTGACCACCGGCAGAACCACCGCCAGCAGCGCGACCCGGGGCGTCAGCGCCCTGGTCTCACGCAAACGGCGCGCCGCGAGCAGCCCCATGTCGAGCAGAAACAGGCACAGCGCGCCGCGGAAAGCCGTTTCGAACACCGGTGCGATCGGGGCGAACCCATCCTTGCCGGCCACCAGGCCGATCACGAAGCTGCCGACCAGCAGGACGACCGAGCCGTTGAGGACGGTCTCGTGCAGCAGGCTCCCGTGCCGCTGCGCCGGCACCCCAGCCGCGCGGCGGGCCAGCAACAGGCCGGCGACGATGGCGGGAGTCTCCATCAGCGCGAGAACGGCGACCATATGGCCCGCCGGCTCCAGACCGCGCGCGGTCAGCATCTCCACCCCCGTGACGAAGGTGACGACGCTCACGGAGCCGTAATGGGCGGCGACGGCGGCCGCGTTGACCCCGTCCAGCCGGCCAAGGCGCCGAAGTGCGTAGAAGGCCGGCACGGGGAGAAGGAAGCTGAGCGTCACGCCGGCCAGCGCGGCGCTCAGCATCTCGTTAGAGTATCCCGCTGCCGCGACCTGCACACCGCCCTTCAGGCCGATCGCGGTCATGAGATAGAGCGACAGGCCCTTGGCCACGGATTCGGGAATGGCCAGGTCGGATCGCGCCGCGGCAGCAAGCGCGCCCAATATGAAGAACAGGATCACCGGTGACGCGAGCGCTTCCATGGGATCAATAGCCCCCGCCATGCAACCAAATCATAGAGCGTCCACTCTCTTGAGCGTCAGATATCCAGGTTGGCGACCTGAAGCGCGTTGGCCTGGATGAACTCGCGGCGGGGTTCGACCACGTCGCCCATCAGCTTGGAGAACATTTCGTCGGCCGTGTCGCCATGGCTGACCTTGACCTGCAGCAGGGTGCGGGCATCCGGATCGAGGGTAGTCTCCCAGAGCTGGCTGGCGTTCATCTCGCCCAGGCCCTTGTAGCGCTGCACAGCGATACCTTTGCGGCCCAGTGCGACGACCGCGTGGAACAGCTCGAGCGGCGAGGAGATCTTCACCTCCTCCTCGCGGTAGCGCAGCGTGCCCGACTTCTCGTAGGCCTGGGTAAGCTCGGCCGCCATGGCGTCGAGCGCGCGCGCCTCGGCCGACTCCAGCAGGGCGGCATCGATCACGTGTTCTTCCCGAACGCCGCGCAGCTCGCGGCTGAACGACAGGCCGCCATGGGCGACCGTGCCGCCGATCCAGCCGCGCTCGGTTTCGGACGACAGCGCATTCATGCGCGCGGCCACGTCGTCGGCGACACGGACCGCCAGGGCATCGTCGGACAGCAGGTCACGGTTCAGCGCACCGGAGATGGCCAGCTGTTCGATCAGCGGCCGGGAATAGCGGCTGGGCAGCGTGTCGAGCAGCGACTGCACCCGCGACGCGCGCAGCACCAGCGCCCGCAGGTCCTCGCCGGCGCGCTGGGCGCCATCGTGCAGCGACAGCACCATGTCGCGGATGCCGGATTCGATCAGGTAGAGATCGAGCGCCGGGGTGTCCTTCAGGTAGACCTCGGACTTGCCGCGGCTGACCTTGTAGAGCGGCGGCTGGGCGATGTAGAGATGCCCGCCATCGATCAGCTGCGGCATCTGCCGGTAGAAGAAGGTCAGCAGCAGGGTGCGGATATGGGCGCCGTCCACGTCGGCGTCGGTCATGATGATGACCTTGTGGTAGCGCAGCTTGTCCAGGTTGAAGTCGTCGCGGCCGATGCCCGTGCCGAGCGCCGTGATCAGCGTGCCGATCTCCTGCGAACCGAGCATGCGGTCGAACCGGGCGCGCTCCACGTTGAGGATCTTGCCGCGCAACGGCAGCACCGCCTGGCGGCCGCGGTCGCGGCCCTGCTTGGCCGAGCCGCCGGCCGAATCGCCCTCGACGATGAACAGCTCGGACAATGCCGGATCGCGTTCCTGGCAGTCGGCCAGCTTGCCGGGCAAGTTGGCGACGTCGAGCGCGCCCTTGCGCCGGGTCATCTCGCGGGCCTTGCGCGCCGCTTCACGGGCGAGCGCGGCTTCCATCACCTTGCCGACGATGATCCTTGCGTCGGACGGATGCTCCTCCAGCCACTGATTGAGCTTCTCGTTGATCAGGCCCTCGACCACGGGGCGCACTTCGGACGACACCAGCTTGTCCTTGGTCTGGGACGAGAACTTGGGGTCGGGCACCTTCACCGACAGCACGCAGGTAAGGCCTTCGCGGGCGTCGTCGCCGGTCAGCGGCACCTTGTCCTTCTTGGCGCCCATCTGCTCGTTGGCGTAACCGTTCACCGTGCGGGTCAGCGCCGCCCGGAAACCGGCCAGATGGGTGCCGCCGTCACGCTGCGGGATGTTGTTGGTGAAGCAGAGGACGTTCTCGTGATAGCTGTCGTTCCACTGGAGCGAGGCTTCCGCGGTGATGCCGTCGCGTTCTCCGGTGACCATCACCGGCGGCGAATGCAGCGCCGTCTTGTTACGGTCCAGGTAGCTGACGAACGCCGAGACGCCGCCCTCGTAGAACAGCTCCACATGCTTGTGCTCGGCGTGGCGCTGGTCGAACAGGTTGATCCGCACGCCCGAATTGAGGAACGCCAGCTCGCGCAGCCGGTGCTCCAGCGTGTCGTAGTCGAACACGATCTGCGGGAAGGTCTGCAGCGACGGCAGGAAGCGCACCTGGGTGCCGGTCTTGCCCTCGGACGGGCCGACCCGCTTCAGGTCTTCCTGGGGCTCGCCGTGGTGGAAGCGCATGTAATATTCGTAGCCGCCGCGCCAGATGCGCAGGTCGAGATATTCGGACAACGCATTCACGACGGACACGCCCACGCCGTGCAGGCCGCCGGACACCTTGTAGGAGTTCTGGTCGAACTTACCGCCGGCGTGGAGCTGGGTCATGATCACCTGGGCGGCGGAGACGCCTTCCTCGGTGTGGATGTCGGTGGGAATGCCACGGCCATTGTCGGTGACCGACACGCTGCCGTCCGGATGCAGCACCACGCGGATGTCGTCGCAATAGCCGGCCAGCGCCTCGTCGATGGCGTTGTCGGTGACCTCGAACACCAGATGGTGCAGGCCAGAGCCGTCCTCGGTGTCGCCGATATACATGCCGGGGCGCTTGCGCACCGCGTCGAGGCCGCGCAGCACCTTGATGGAATCGGCGCCGTAATCGGAACCGTCATTCGCCGGGATCTGGTCGTCGTCAGCCATCGGTCACCTTGCCCTGGGCGACGCCGAGGAACAGCGCCTTGCCCGTCAGTCTCTCGAACAGCGCCCGGTCCGTGCCTGTCATCCAGGCCTGGGAACCGAGCGCCAGAATTTCGTCGAACAGCGCCTCGCGCCGTGTCTCGTCCAGATGCGCCGCCACCTCGTCGAGCAGCAGCAGCGGCGGCGCGCCGCGGTGCACTGCCTGGAGGCGTGCGTCGGCCAGCACCACGGCGACCAGCAGCGCCTTCTGCTCGCCGGTGGAACACAGCGCCGCCGGCAGTCCCTTCGCCAGATGCACCACCTCCAGGTCGGCCCGGTGGGCGCCTTCCTGGGTACGGTTCGCATCCCGGTCGGCGGTACGGTTCCGGCGCAGCAGCGCCTGGAGCCGGCCTTCGACCTCGACGGCCGCGTGCTCGCCCAGCAGATCCTCGGCAAGGCCGCGCACGGTCAGTTCGGCCCTGGGGAACGGCCCGATTCCGGCGGCGAGCGCGCCTCGCAGCCGCATCACCGCCTCG
>CAMBYA010000201.1 GCA_945872035.1 Rhizobium sp. Q54 | reverse complement strand
TCGTAGCGGCCGTCGAGAGAGATGCGGCCCGTGTCGGCGCTGTCGGTGCGGGTCAGCATGGACATGCTGGCGTCGGCGCTGAAATGACCGCCCAGCCAGCCCGGCTTGCCGACGAAGTTGTACTGGATCAGGGGCAGGGCGATCGGCGTGGTGCCGCCCATGTCCTCCTCGCGCAGGCCCTGGAACGCATAGGCGCCGATGTGCAGGTAGCTCTGCTGCCAGAACCGTTCCAGGTACAGGTGATTGATCAGGCTGTCGGCGCGCGAGATGTCGTAGCGGCGCAGATAGGTGTCGTCGGAGGCCAGCGCCAGATCGAAGCCCCAGCGCCAGTCCTTGTTGATCTGGAACTGGCCGGTGCCGAAGATGTGGCCACGAAACTCGTCGCCCGGGACCAGATTGTTGTCGTTGTCGCGCTTGCTGACATAGGTGCCGCTGCCATCGAGGGAGAACTGGCCGGTCCTGGTCCGCTGGCGGTACTCCAGCTTCAGCACCGCGCGCTCACCGGTGGTGAACATGGGCGTGATGGTCATGTCCTTGTTCGGCGCGATGTTCCAGAAATACGGGATTTCGGTTGTAAAGCCGAGAACCGAGGAGGTCCCGAAGTCCGGCGACAGGAAGCCGCTGGCGCGCTTCACGCTGGCGTCCGGATGTTTCAGCCACGGGGTGTAGACCAACGGCAGGCCCATCAACTCCAGCGTGGCGTTGTGATAGGTCAGGGTCTTCTTGTTCTCGTCGTGGACGACCTTGACCGCCTTGATCTGCCACAGCGGCGCCTTGTCCGGTTCGTCCTCGCAGATGTCGCAGGCCGAGTAGACGGCATGGTCGAGGATGTTCTTGTCTCCGTCGACGCGCCGGCCGGATTTGGCGGCGAGCCGCTCGCCGTCCTTGAACAGCACATACATGCCCTGCACCACGCCGGTCTTCAGGTCGCCGGTCAGCTCCAGCGACTTGCCGGTCGAGACGTTGCCGCTCTTGTCGATCAGCCTGATATGGCCGTGCGCCACCGCCTTGTCGCTGGTCCGGTCGTAGACGATCTCGTCGGCGTGAAGGGTGTTGTCCTCATAGGTGATTTCGACATTTCCCCTGCCGGTGATCACGTCGCCCTTATCATCGACGATGATCTCGTCGGCAGCCCACACGGCCTTTTTGGGCTCTCCAGCGGCGGCCGTGGTCTGGGCCTCGGCGGGCAGCGCGTGGCCAGCGCCGGCAAGCACGCCCAGCACCGCCATCCGCCGCAATGTATCGAGCCAGGCCATCAACGGGGTCCAACGGGCAGGCAGGTGAGGTGATCCTTATGGGACAGGGTCATCGTGGCCGGTAACTACACGTTCGTCCAGCCGGAAGCTACTGGATTGCAAGCCTTGCCGCGCGCCACTGGTGCTCCCTTTCAATTTCGATGCCGATGGCTAAGATGCAACCGGACGGGAACATCCGCTGGCCGGAATCCCCCTTACAACGAAGTACCTGAATCACAAGGTAAGAGTTCCCGATGCGCATTTCCTTCACCGACGATCGAAATCAGACTTCCGGTGCACTGGCGGTCTTCGCCCTGAAGGGCAAGACGCTCTCGCCAAGCGCCGAAGCGTTCGACGCGCGCACGGGCGGCGCCCTCAGGCGCGGCATGGACGGGTCCCGCAACAAGGGCGACAAGGGCAAGTCCTTCGAGATCCTGGCCCCGGCCAACGTGGACGCCAACCGCATCCTGGTCGCCGGTCTCGGCGACGCCTCGGCGGTGAACGTCCCGGCGGCGCAGGCCGCGGGCGGCTCGGCGCTCGGCCAGTACAAGACCACGGGCGAGGAGCAGGTGATGATCTTCGCCGACGCGCTCGACGGCGCGGCGCTGTCGCCCGCCGATTTCGCCGCCAACCTGGCCTATGGCGCGCTGCTCAAGTCCTATGCATTCGAGAAATACTTCACCAAGAAGAACGAGAACCACACGCGCGTCACCGTGAAACGGCTGGTGATCGTCACCGACGACCCGAAGGGCGCCAAGAAGGCATTCGAGCCGCTGGAGAAGATCGCCGAGGGCATCTTCCTCACCCGCGACCTGGTGAGCGAGCCGGCCAACATCATCTATCCGGAGACCCTGGCCGACGCCTGCCGGACCCTGACCAAGCTGGGCGTCGATGTCGACGTACTGGGCGAGGACCGCATGGCCGAGCTGGGCATGGGCGCATTGCTGGGTGTCGGGCAGGGAAGCGCCCGCGAAAGTCAGCTCGTGGTCATGGAATGGAACGGCAACAAGGGCTCGAAGAAGGGCCCGGTGATGTTCGTCGGCAAGGGCGTGACCTTCGACACCGGCGGCATCTCGATCAAGCCGGCCGCCGGCATGGAGATGATGAAGTGGGACATGGGCGGCGCGGGCGCGGTCATCGGCCTGATGAAGGCGCTGGCCGGCCGCAAGGCCAAGGTCCACGCCGTCGGCGTCGTCGGCCTGGTCGAGAACATGCCGTCGAGCACAGCGCAGCGTCCCGGCGACGTGGTGACGTCCATGTCGGGCCAGACCATCGAGGTGATCAACACCGACGCCGAGGGCCGGCTGGTTTTGGCCGATGCGCTGCATTACGGTCAGGAGCTGTTCAAGCCCCAGTTCATCGTCGACCTGGCAACCCTGACCGGCGCCATCATCACCTCGCTGGGCAACGAATATGCCGGCATGTTCTCCAACGACGACGATCTGTGCCGGCTGCTGTCGGCGGCGGGCGAGGCGGAAGGCGAGAAGGTCTGGCGGCTGCCGCTCAACGACACCTACGACAAGATGATCAATTCGCCGATCGCCGACATGAAAAACGTCGGCACCGGCGGCAAGGCGGGCAGCATCACCGCCGCCCAGTTCCTGCAGCGATTCATCCGCCGCGGCACGCCCTGGGCGCATCTGGACATCGCCGGCATGGCCTGGGCGGATTCGGAAAGCCCGATCGTGCCCAAGGGCGGCACCGGCTACGGCATTAGGCTGCTCAACCGGCTGGTTGCGGACCACTACGAGGGCAAATAGGGGACGGTGACCGAAGTCAGCTTCTACCATCTGTACCGGCGGCTGGAAGACTCGCTACCGAAGCTGCTCGAGCGCGTCATCGCCTCCAGCCAGCGCGCCGTGGTGCTGGCCGAAACCGACGAGCGGGTCGAGGCGCTGAACAGCCAGCTCTGGACCTACAGCGCGGACTCGTTCCTGCCGCATGGCTCGGCCCGCGACGGCCTGTCCAAAGATCAGCCGATCTTTCTGACGACCGCCGAGGAGAACCCCAACGGCGCAGCCATCCTGGTGGTGGTGGATGAAAGGGTGCCGGATTTCATCGGCGGGTTCGCACGCTGCCTCGACATGTTCAACGACAGCGAGCCGTCCAAGCAGGCCGCCCGCGAGCGCTGGCGCCTCTACAAGGCCGCCGGCCACACCGTCGTCTACTGGCAGCAGGACGAGAACGGCCGTTGGGAGAAGAAGGGCTGAACCAGCGCCCGGTGTCGCCAAATCTTCGGTTGCCCGGGACGGGCGATGCCGCTAAGAAGCCGCCGACCCGTGTCCCCATAAGGTAAAGACAATCATGGCCACCGAACGCACTCTCTCGATCCTGAAGCCCGATGCGACCCGCCGCAACCTGACCGGCAAGATCAACACCCTGCTGGAAGACGCTGGCCTGCGCATCGTGGCGCAGAAGCGCATCCAGCTGAGCCGCGCCCAGGCCGAAGGCTTCTACGCCGTGCACCGCGAGCGTCCGTTCTTCAACGACCTGGTGACTTTCATGATCTCCGGCCCCGTCGTCGTCCAGGTGCTGGAAGGCGAGAACGCGGTGCAGAAGAACCGCGACGTGATGGGCGCCACCAACCCGGCCAATGCCGCCGAGGGCACCATCCGCAAGACCTTCGCCGAATCCATCGAGGCCAACTCGGCCCACGGCTCGGACTCGCTCGAGAACGCGGCGATCGAGATCGCCTATTTCTTCAGCGGTATCGAAATCGTCGGCTAACTCCTCAGCGGCGGCAACGCCGCGAGGGATAGCAGGGCGGCGGCATGAACGGCCGCCGCCACGCCGGCCAACGCCGGCAGACCGGCCATGATGAACGGCGCGAGCAGCGCCGTTCCCGCCGTCCCGACGATCATCACCGCCAGGAACAGCAGCGCGGCGCCGCGAGCGTCGTCGCCGCTCGCAAAATCCTCATGAACCGTTTTGCTTGTCGCATGATCGACGCGACCTAACGTTCCCCCAACGCCAGATAAGCCAGAACACAAGCGCGGAAAATATTCCGGTTAGTCCGAATATCAGAATGTGACCCATCGGGCTGGGATAAATCCGAAACCCAAATTGCTGCAAACAGAGAGACACGATGGCGCCGTTTGCAAATCCGGTAAAAAGGGCCAGCGGCAACCGAACCAACCCGGAACGTCTGAGTAAGAGAAATATCGGCAGCGCAAAAATAATCACCGACAGCAGAGAGCCGGCAAACGCAACTGGGAAAAGTCCAACTATGACAACTAATTCAGGACCATCGACGTTGAGCGGGCTCAACCCAGCAAACAACACCGCAGGCGGTATGCAAGATACGAAAAACCCAATAGCAATCGCATCGGCTTCCTTTATGCCTGCCTCCATCTCTCAAAAAGCATAAGGCATCACCTGCGGCACTGGTGAGCAATGCCATTCTGCTAGCCATTCAGTGGGGGAATGATAGATGAAGTCGGCGCGCTTTGCGCCAGGCACCGAACACACGCTAACGGGTGATCGGACACGGATTCATCAGGCCGTCCTGTTGCGCCAGCGGCGCGTCGATGTGGACCGTGTTGCCCTCGACCCGCAACTTGCCCTCGGCCATCAGCCGCAAGGCGAGGGGATAGAGCTTGTGCTCCCACGCCAGCACTCGGGCCGAGAGGCTGTCCTCGGTGTCGCCGGCGCGCACCGGCACACAGGCCTGGAAGACGATGGGGCCTTCGTCCATCTCGGGACGGACGAAATGCACTGTGCAGCCGGAGAACCGCACGCCGTCCTCCAAAACTCTCTGATGCGTGTGAAGGCCACGATAGGCGGGCAGCAGGGACGGATGAATGTTGAGGATGCGGTCGCGCCAGCGATTGACGAAATCCGCCTCCAGCAGCCGCATGAATCCCGCGAGGCAGA
>CAMBYA010000200.1 GCA_945872035.1 Rhizobium sp. Q54 | reverse complement strand
CGATGCGCCGGATTTCGCCCGGCATGTCGCGCTTGAGCGCGTCGAAATGGATCAGCAGCACGTTGGGCAGGTCGCGGATGTCCCACCACGACCGGATGTTCTCCCAGAACGGCCAGAACGGGTGGCCGTCGCGGTCCATCCAGTCGAGGAAATACCGCCGGATCGATTCCGGCGGCTTCCCGATCGGCGGCCCGACCCGGCCCGGCGTGTCGTTCAGCATGTCGTACCAGGTCTGGTTGGCGTTGGCGTGGTGGTTGTACAGGCTCCACACCACGTCGCGCCCGTCGCGGCCGATATAGACGTAGCGGGCCCGCGGCGAGAACACGAGCGCGTCGACCGGCAGGTGGGTTTTCAGGAATCGCCGGTGGGTCTGCGCCTCGATGGCCGGCAGCTTGACCTCCTTGGGCGGCACCCGAAGGTCGACCCAGGGCGACATGTCGCCCACGGCCACGTCGGCCGAGCCGTTGAACAGCAACTGGCCGACGATCTGCTGCGTCCAGGTGGTGCCCGACTTGGCGTAGGTGGCGACGATGATGTCGCCGTCGCGGAAACGGAAATCGTTCCACACGGTGGAATCGAAATGGTGGTTTTGGAACTCGCGCGTCTTGCGCGGCCAGCTCGGGCCGTCTCTTTCCGGGGTTTCCATGGGCGGCGGAACCGGTCAGGCGGCGTCGGCGGCGGGCAGGAAGAGTTTCTCGAAGTTCTCGATGGTCGCGAAGTCCAGATACTCCGCCTGGAAGGCCGGCGGCAGGATCTCCAGCATGTAGAGATTGTCGATCCAGAACTCGACGACGTGGAATGGGCCCCGGTCGCAGGTTTCCGTCCGCCAGCCCTCGCGCCGGCCGATGGCGATCACCTGGTCCTCGGAGATGTCGACGCCGACGGCGAGGTGGGATTCGGATGGCGCGGGCGCATGCTGGATTTCCACATGGGCGCCGCCTTCGCCAGGCACCAGAACCTGGCCGGCCGGATAGAACTCAATAGCCGTGCCCTTGTCGTCGCCCTTGATGGCGATGTGCGAGTTCGGAAATACCGGGAAGGGCAGCGCGCGCCCGTTCCACAGTTCGGCCATCACGCGGGCGGCCCGTTCCGGATCGCGCGACGGAAATGACGCATGGTGCAGCATTGATCAGTCCCCTGAGCAAGTGTGACGGCCGAAACGGTCACGACTTCATTTTAGCCTAACCGTGCGGACGCGACGAGACGTAGGGACGAGGCACCACATACGCCAGTGTGCGTCGGATCAAAACGCCGGTGCGAAACCGCACGGCGGCTCAGACCTGCGCGCTCGGCCTGCCGCTGACGGCGGCGTACCAGCGTTGCAGGTTGGGCTGGTCCTCGCCGATCTTCGCCCGGATGGTGCGGGCGAAGTCGATGGTCACCATGGCGGTGATGTCGGCAATGCTGTAGCGCTCGCCGGCCACATGCTCGGACTCGCCCAGCCGCTGCTCCATCAGCGCGAGGAAGTTCGCGAACCGTGCCTTGCCGCGCTCGGCCAGCTCGGGGATCTGCGCGAAGTCGGCGGCGCCGGTCACCGCCCGGTCCTTGAAGAACGGGTTGGAGTTACGGAAGCCCTCGGCCACGGCGAAGAAGCCGTGCTGCTCCACCCGCCGGTCCCACATCATCACCACCGCGCGCTCCAGCGGGTTGCGGCCGCACAGCGGCGGGTCTGGATAGACCTCCTCCAGATAGTGGCAGATCGCGGTGCTCTCGGCGATGATGGTGCCGTCGTCCAGCACCAGCGCGGGCACCTCGGCCATGGGATTGATCTTGCGGTAGTCGTCGTTCAGCTGCGCCTTGGTGCCCAGGTCCACCTCGACGCTGGGGATGTCGAGGCCCTTCTCGGCCACGAAAACGCGGACGCGGCGGGCATTGGGCGCCATCTTGAAGTCATAGAGTTGCATCGATCCCTCCCTGGTTCCGCGAAATGTATGCCGGGGTGCGCCGATCATGCGCAAGCGCGAACTTTCGCCTTCCGTGAACGGAACCCTATGGTAACAATGGCGCCCGACTCACAACGGGAGAATACATCATGGCCATCAGGTTCGACGGACGGGTCGCGATCGTCACCGGCGCCGGCGGCGGCGTGGGACGGGCTCACGCCATGGAACTGGCGCGGCGGGGTGCGAAGGTCGTGGTCAACGACCTGGGCGGCGCCATCGACGGCAGCGGCGGCTCGAGCGCGGCGGCCGAGGCGGTGGTGGCCGAGATCAGGGCGGCGGGCGGCGAGGCCATGTCGGACGGCTGCAGCGTCACCGACGAGGGCGGCGTGGGCAACATGGTCCAGAAGATCATGGATGCCTGGGGGCGGATCGACATCCTGATCAACAATGCCGGCATCCTGCGCGACAAGACCTTCGCCAAGATGGACATCGCCGATTTCCGCGCCGTGCTCGACGTGCACCTGATGGGCTCGGTGATCTGCTCGCGGGCGGTGTGGCCGATCATGCGCGCGCAGCAATATGGCCGGATCGTCGTCACCACCTCGGTGACCGGCCTGCACGGCAATTTCGGCCAGACCAACTACGGCGCGGCCAAGGCCGGCCTCTACGGCTTCATGAACGTGGCCAAGCTGGAAGGCGAGCGCGACAACATCCGCGTCAACACGATCTCTCCGTTTGCGCTGACCCGCATGACCGAAAGCATGATCACCGGCGAGCGCGCCGCCATGTATGCGCCCGAGCTGGTGTCGCCCGCCGTCATGTACCTGGTCAGCGAGGACGCGCCCACCGGCATGATCCTCAGCGCCGGCGCGGGCACGGTGTCGCGCGCCGCCATGGTCGAGACCCAGGGCGTCAATTTCGGCATGAACATCACCGCCGAGGACGTGGCCGCCCATATCGGCGAGATCGGCGACCTGTCGACCGCCAGGCCCATGCGCGACGCGAGCGAGCAGGGCAAGAAGAATGCCGAGACCCTGGCGAAAGCGCCGCTGAACGGCTGACGCCGACGAGACAAGGGAGCGAGGGCAGGCCCGGCGCCGCGGGGACACGGCGCCGGGCCGTTCTTTTTCCGATCTACGCGGCCGCCCTCACATCCCCCGCTTTCAGCCGCCGGATATTGGCGAGCGTCTGCGCGCAGGCTGCCGCCACTTCCGTGCCCTTGACCACGAAATGATCCCGGAAGAAGCGGTGGTGTTCCTCGTGTTCGTGGAAGTGGCGCGGCGTCAGCACCGCCGACAGCACCGGCACGTCGGTGTCGAGTTGTACCCGCATCAAGCCGCCGATCACGGCGTCCGACACGTATTCATGGGCATAGATGCCGCCATTGACGACGAGGCCGGTGGCGACGATCGCCTCATACCGTCCCGACGCCGCCAGAATCTTGGCGTGCAGCGGGATCTCGAACACGCCGGGGACCTCGAAGAAGTCCATGGCGCTTTCGGGAATACCGCGCCTGTCCATCTCGCGGACGAACGCGGTTCGGCACTGGTCGACGATATCGCGGTGCCAACAGGCCTGGATGAAGGCGATCCTGCCTGTTGCACCAATTTGCGTGGTCGTGGTGGTGTTCTGGTTGCTCTGATTCATGGTGCTCCCTTTCGCAAAGCAAGAATCAGGGCGCACGGGCCAAAGCACAGCGATCCGCTTGCGCGCATGCCGCTTTGGTTATCCCGTTCTCTTCCATCCGGACTGTGACCGTCGGCTTCGGAGTTACACCGAATCTGCTGACCCTGACGATGATCTGTCAGGCGCTCGCGGGCTTGCGCCGAAGCGCTTACCGCCGGTGGGGACTTTCACCCCGCCCCGAGAACGCGCCGCGCCGGACCATCCGACACGGCGAACTGTTTTTAGCGTGGGAGTTACGGCCGCGCAACGGCCGTTGGATCAGCCCGCATCCTCGATTACCACGGCGGCGGCTCGCTTGGCCTGGCGGGCGGCGATGGGGGCCCCGAACTCGTGGGCGACGGCGATGGCGCCCTCGTGCAGCAGCAGCAGTTGCTGGGCCAGGTTGCGCGGATCCTTCAGCCGGGCCGACGTCGCGTTCTCCAGCATGTAGTCGAACACGGCGCGTTTCTGGGCGGCGGCGGCCATGTGCACCGGATTGGTTACCGGGCCGTATTCGCAGGCCGCCTTCATGAACACGCAGCCGTTGAAGCCTTCCTTTTCGAACCATTCTTCAAGCGCGTCGAAGATGGCCAGCAGACGCTCGCCCGGTTCCTCGGCGAGGCTGTCGGCGCGGTCGCGCAGCCAGGCGATGTAGCGGGCGCCTTCCACCTCCAGCGCGGCGACGATCAGCTCGTCCTTCGACTTGAAGTGGTTGTACAGCGTCATCTTGGCGACGCCGGCCTCGGCCAGGATGGTGTCGATTCCGGTGGCGTGGAAGCCGTCGCGCTGGAACAGGGCGGCGGCGGTGTCGACGAGATGGTCGCGCTTGGGACTCGGCATGGCAAAACTCCAGATATACCGGTCTGTTTAACAGTATCTATGCTCCCGACTCGACGTTCGCAACAATATTTGGTGTTTTGTGCCTTAAGGTAACGAGTTCTTGAATCGGTGCGGACCTGGTTCCATTTCCTGCCGGCCGCATTGCCGCGCACCCCTGGGGTGAATCCTCCGCCGACACACTCGACGAAGCGGCCCCGGTGCCGCTATAAACCGGCCCACCCTATCAACAGGAGTCTCCCCGTGGCCTCGTACCAGTACGTCTATGTCATGAAAGGCCTGTCGAAGTCCTATCCGGGCGGCAAGACGGTCATCAAGGACATCACCCTGCAGTTCCTGCCGGGCGCCAAGATCGGCGTGCTGGGTGTCAACGGCGCGGGCAAGTCGACACTGCTGAAGATCATGGCCGGCCGCGACACCGACTACCAGGGCGAGGCGTGGGCCGCCGAGGGCATCCAGATCGGCTACCTGGAGCAGGAGCCCCATCTCGACCCCAGCAAGGACGTGTTCGGCAACGTCATGGATGGCGTGCATGCGACCCAGTCGCTGATCGACGAGTTCAACGAGGTCACCGGAAAGCTGGGCGACGAGATGTCCGACGACGACATGGCCAAGCTCTACGAGCGCATGGGCGAATTGCAGGAGCAGATCGACGCGGTCGACGGCTGGAACATCGACCGGCAGGTTGAGATCGCCATGGACGCGCTGCGCTGCCCTGCCGGCGACGCCGACGTGACCACC
>CAMBYA010000199.1 GCA_945872035.1 Rhizobium sp. Q54 | reverse complement strand
AGCCAGGCTGGCGCGCGAGCACAACGATGCCAACGTGCTGGCGCTGGGTTCGCGCATCATCGGCGTGGAGGCCGCGCGCGACGCGCTGCACGCCTTCCTGAATACCGAATTCGCTGGCGGCCGCCATGCAGGCCGGGTCGCCAAGCTATCGACGCACTGAGGATATCGCCATGTCGACTAACGCCCTTTCGAAGACCGCCGCACCCTCGGGCTTCTTTACCGCCGGCCTCGCGGATGCAGACCCCGAACTGCTGAAGGCCATCACCGGCGAGCTGAAGCGCGAGCAGGACCAGATCGAGCTGATCGCCAGCGAAAACATCGTTTCGAAGGCGGTGCTCGAGGCGCAAGGCTCCGTGCTGACCAACAAATATGCCGAGGGTTATCCGGGCAAGCGCTACTACGGCGGCTGCGAGTATGTGGATGTGGCCGAGGAACTGGCCATCGAGCGCGCCAAGCGGCTGTTCAACTGCAACTTCGTCAACGTGCAGCCCCATTCGGGCGCGCAGGCGAACGGCGCGGTGATGATGGCGCTGGTGAAGCCGGGCGACACGATCATGGGGATGTCGCTGGCCGCCGGCGGCCATCTGACCCACGGCGCGCCTCCAGCCCAGTCGGGCAAGTGGTTCAACGCCGTGCAGTATGGCGTGCGCCAGCAGGATCACCTCATCGACATGGACGAGGTCGAGGCGCTGGCGAAAGCGAACAAGCCGAAGCTGATCATCGCCGGCGGCTCGGCCTATCCGCGCGTCATCGACTTCGCCCGCTTCCGCAAGATCGCCGACAGCGTCGGCGCCTATTTCATGGTCGACATGGCCCATTTCGCAGGCCTGGTCGCCGGCGGGGTGCATCCGAGCCCGCTGCCGCACGCCCACATCGTCACCACCACCACCCACAAGACGCTGCGCGGACCGCGCGGCGGCATGATCCTGTCCATGGACGAGGATCTGGGCAAGAAGATCAACTCGGCGGTGTTCCCGGGGCTGCAGGGCGGCCCACTGATGCATGTGATCGCCGCCAAGGCGGTGGCGTTCGGCGAGGACCTGCGGCCCGAATTCAAGCTCTATGCCCAGCAGGTCGTGGCCAATGCCAAGGCCCTTGCCGACAGGCTGCTGTCGCGCGGCTTCGACATCGTCTCGGGCGGCACCGACACCCACCTGATGCTGGTCGACCTGCGCCCCAAGGGCGTCAAGGGGAATGCCGCCGAGCAAGCGCTGGAGCGGGCCAACATCACCTGCAACAAGAATGGCATTCCGTTCGATCCCGAAAAGCCGACCGTGACATCGGGCATCCGTCTCGGCACGCCCGCCGGGACGACACGCGGCTTCGGCGTCCACGAGTTCCAGAAGATTGGCGACCTGATCAGCGACGTGCTGGAGGGCCTGGCCGCCAATCCCGACGACAACAGCGCCGCCGAGGCCGCGGCCCGGGCGCAGGTTGCCGAACTGACCAAGGCCTATCCGATTTATAGTTTCTGAACGGCTCTTTTAGGGGGGACCTATGCGCTGCCCGTTCTGCGGAAATGAAGAGACCCAGGTGAAGGATTCCCGTCCCAGCGAGGACGGATCGGCCATCCGCAGGCGCCGGCATTGTCCGGCGTGCGGCGCCCGTTTCACCACCTTCGAGCGGGTCCAGTTGCGCGAGCTTACGGTGATCAAGAAGACGGGCCGCCGCGTGCCGTTCGACCGTGACAAGCTGGCGCGTTCCATCAACATCGCCCTGCGCAAGCGGCCGGTCGAGCCCGAGCGCGTCGAGCGGCTGATCAATGGCATCGTCCGCCGCCTGGAAAGCATGGGCGAAAGCGACGTCTCCTCCGACCTGGTCGGCGAACTGGTGATGGAAGGCCTCGCCGGCCTCGATCCGGTCGCCTATGTCCGGTTCGCCTCGGTCTACAAGAATTTCCGCGAAGCCAAGGATTTCGGGGAGTTCATCGGGGCTCTGGATGGCGACGCCGACGACTGAGGTCGATCGCTGGCATATGCGAGCCGCCCTCGGCCTCGCGTCGCGGGGGCTGGGCAATGTGGCGCCCAATCCCGCCGTGGGCTGCGTCATCGTCAGGGACGGCCGGGTGGTCGGCCGCGGCTTTACCCAGCCCGGCGGGCGGCCCCACGCGGAAACCGAGGCCTTGCGCGAGGCGGGCGATCTCGCCATGGGCGCGACCGCCTATGTCAGCCTGGAACCATGCTCCCACCACGGCAGGACACCGCCCTGCGCCGATGCGCTGGTCGCGGCAGGCGTGGCGCGCGTCGTTGTCGCGACGACGGACCCTGATCCGCGCGTGTCCGGGGAGGGCGTCGCCCGGCTGCGGGCCGCCGGCATCGAGGTAGCCGAGAAGGTCTGCGACTCCGAGGCACGTGCCTTGAACGAAGGCTTTTTCCGGAAGGTCACGCAAGGCCGGCCGATGGTGACCCTGAAGCTCGCCACCTCGCTCGACGGCATGATCGGTGCGCTCGGCGGCGACAGCCGGTGGATCACCGGCGATGACGCCCGCCGGGTCGGGCATCTGCTGCGCGCCACCCATGACGCTGTTCTGACCGGCGTGGGGACGGTGCTGGCCGATGATCCGAAGCTGGATTGCCGGATTGAAGGACTTGGCCGGAGGAGTCCGATCCGGGTCGTGGCAGACAGTTCGCTGCGGACGCCGCTGGACAGTCAACTGGTGCGGACAGCGCGGGACGTCCCGCTCTGGCTGGTCACCACCGACCATGCCGCGGCATTGCTCGGAGAGCGCTACACTGACGCTGGCGCCGAGGTGCTGACCGTACCGACCGCCGATGGCGGCCTGGACCTGCGGGCCGTCCTTGCAATGTTGGCCGCCCGCGGCGTCACCCGCGTGCTGGCGGAGTCGGGCAGGGCGGTCGCCGGCAGCCTGCTGCGCGCCGACATGGTCGACCGCATCGCCTGGTTCCGGGCGGCGGCGGTGATCGGCGGCGACGGGGTGACGGCCATCCAGTCGCTTGGCGTCGTCAAGGTCGCCGCCATGCCGCGCTTCATGCCGGATATGCAGGTGCGGCTTGGCCAAGATGTGCTGGAAACCTACCGCCGCACCACCTATTAATGGCGCCATGTTTACCGGGATCATCACTGACATCGGACGGGTTCGAAGCATCAAGCCGCGCGGCGACACGCGGTTCGAGATCGAGACCGCCTACGACACATCCACGATCGAGATCGGCGCGTCGATCGCCTGCTCGGGCGCCTGCCTGACCGTTGTCGACAAGGGAGATGGCTGGTTCGCAGTCGATGTCTCGGCCGAAACCCTCGCCAAGACCAATCTCGGTACCTGGCGCGAAGGCACGCCGATCAACCTCGAGCGCTCGCTGCGGCTGGGCGACGAACTGGGCGGCCATATCGTTCTCGGACACGTGGACGGCGTGGGCGCCGTTGCCAGCGTGGTTCCGGAAGGCGACTCCTTGCGGTTCCGGTTCGACGTGCCGGCCGATCTGGGACCGTTCGTTGCGCGCAAGGGCTCGATCACCGTCAACGGCGTGTCGCTGACCGTCAACGAGGTCGAGGGCAACAGCTTCGGCGTCAACATCATTCCACACACCCAGCAGATGACGACGTTCGGCAGATTGGCGGCCGGCGACCGGATCAATCTGGAAGTCGACGTGCTCGCGCGCTATGTAGCGCGGCTGAACGAACGGGAGTAAGCCATGGACCGTCATCCAGGCCTGTCGAGCATCGAGGAAGTTATCGACGATGCGCGGAACGGGCGCATGTTCATCCTCGTCGACGACGAGGACCGGGAAAACGAGGGCGACCTCGTGATCCCCGCGCAGATGGCGACGCCGGACGCGGTGAACTTCATGGCGACGCACGGCCGCGGACTGATCTGCCTGGCGCTGGGGCGCGAGCGGATCGAATCCCTCGGCCTGCCGATGATGGCGACCGAGAACCTGTCGCGGCACCAGACAGCCTTCACCGTTTCCATCGAGGCGCGCCAGGGCGTGACCACCGGCATCTCGGCCCGCGACCGGGCGCGGACGATCTCGGTGGCGATTGACCCGACCAAGGGCCAGAACGACATCGCCGTGCCTGGCCACATCTTTCCGCTGATGGCCCGCGACGGCGGCGTGCTGGTGCGCGCGGGCCATACCGAGGCGGCCGTCGACGTGGCGCGGCTTGCCGGCCTGATCCCGGCGGGCGTGATCTGCGAGATCATGAACGACGACGGCACCATGGCGCGGTTGCCGGACCTGATCGCCTTCGCCCAGCGTCACAATCTGAAGGTCGGCACCATTGCCGACCTGATCGCATATCGCCGCAAGCACGACAGCCTGGTCGAGTGTATTTCCGAAACCTCCCTCGACAGCGTCTATGGCGGCGAGTGGCAGATGAAGGTCTACGCCAACACCGCCGAGTACGCCGAGCATGTGGTGCTGATCAAGGGCGACATCCGCGGCGACGAACCGGTGCCGGTGCGCATGCATCTGCTCGACACATTCGCCGACATCGTGGGCGACGTCACCGCGCGCCCGGGGCAGCTCCATAACGCTATGAAGAAGATTGGCCAGATCGGCCGCGGCGTTGTCGTTGTCCTGACGCGCATCCAGCCGACGGTGCTGTCGCGCGCCGTTGCCGCGCGCTCCATGAGGCCCGGCGGCACCGCGTCGCCGCGCCTGCTGGACTATGGCATCGGCGCCCAGATCCTGCTCGACGTGGGCGTCAAGGACATGATCCTGCTGTCCAACACCCATCACACCATCGTCGGCCTGGAAGGCTACGGCCTGACCGTCGTCGACCAGATACCGCTCGAGGTTGAAAGCGCCGATGTCCATTAGACCCCATCTGCTGGTCGTCCGCGCGCCGTTCTACCAGGACATCATCGCCGAGTTGACCCGCGGCGCCATCCAGGCGCTCGACGCGGCGGGCGCCACCTATGAAATCATCGATGTGCCGGGCGCGTTCGAAATCCCCGCCGCCATCGCCATGGCGGAAGCCTCGGCGGAGAAGTCCTACGATGGCTACGTCGCGCTGGGCTGCGTCATCCGCGGCGAGACGTCGCACTACGACTATGTCTGCGGCGAGAGCGCGCGAGGCTTGCAGGAACTGGCGTTTCGCGACCGCCTGGCCATCGGCTTTGGCGTGTTGACCTGCGAGAATGGCGAACAGGCCTGGGCCCGCGA
The DNA here is from genome assembly GCA_945872035.1 of Rhizobium sp. Q54. GTDB lineage: Bacteria > Pseudomonadota > Alphaproteobacteria > SMXS01 > SMXS01 > RI-34. The sequence goes on along the minus strand of CAMBYA010000199.1, from coordinate 12 downwards.
ATCCGTCGACCG
>CAMBYA010000198.1 GCA_945872035.1 Rhizobium sp. Q54 | reverse complement strand
GAGCGCGGCCATCTTGGCATCGCCGGGCTGTGCGTGTCGCCCTACGCCTCCGGCCTTGCCTGCCTGGTCGAGGACGAGCGCCAGATGGGCGTCACCGTCATCGACATGGGCGGCGGCACGACCACCATCGCCGTGTTCATGGAGGACGCGCTGGTCTACACCGACGTGGTGCCGATCGGCGGCCAGCACATCACCAACGATATCGCCCGCGGCCTGCTGACCCCGATTTCCGACGCCGAGCGGCTCAAGACCCTTCACGGCAGCGCGCTGCGCGGCTCGTCGGACGACCGCGAGATGATCAACGTCGCGCAGATGGGCGAGGCCGAGCGCGATCACACCCAGAGCGTGCCACGGTCCATGCTCACCGGCATCATCCAGCCCCGCGTCGAGGAGATCTTCGAGGCGGTGCACGAACGGCTGATCTCGTCGGGCTTCGACCAGGTCGCCGGCAAGCGCGTCGTCCTCACCGGCGGCGGCAGCCAGCTTCAGGGCGCGCGCGAACTCGCGGCACGCATTCTCGATAAACAGGTCCGCCTGGGCCGTCCGCTGCGCGTGGACGGGCTCGCCGAGGCAACCGTCGGACCCGCTTTTGCCACCTGTGCAGGTTTGTTGGCCTACGCGGCACAGGGGTTTGTCCGAAAGGGCACCATGACCACGACCACCATGCTGGCTCCGCAAGAGCCCAGAAGCACCATGGCCCGCGTAAGCCAATGGATTCGCGAGAACTTCTAACCGGGCATCCCCCAGCCCAAGGAGACCGAAAATGGCTATATCTCTCAGCACGCCGGCGATCACGGAGCTCAAGCCCAAGATTCTCGTCGTCGGCGTCGGTGGCGCCGGCGGCAATGCCGTCAACAACATGATCCGTTCGAGGCTCGAAGGCGTGGAATTCGTCGTCGCCAACACCGACGCCCAGGCCCTCGGCAACTCGGAATGCGAGCGGCGCATCCAGCTCGGCGTGCAGATCACGCAGGGCCTGGGCGCTGGCGCCCGTCCCGACATTGGCGCTGCCGCCGCGCAGGAAGCCATCGATTATTTGCGGGAGCCCCTGGCGGGCGCCCACATGGCGTTTATTACGGCCGGCATGGGGGGTGGCACCGGTACCGGTGCCGCCCCCGTCATTGCCCGGATGGCGCGCGAGCAGGGCATCCTGACCATCGGCGTCGTCACCAAGCCGTTCCAGTTCGAAGGTTCCCGCCGCATGACCATCGCGGAAGAGGGCATCGAGGAACTGCAGAAATACGTCGATACCCTGATCATCATCCCGAACCAGAACCTGTTCCGCCTGGCGAATGAGAAGACCACCTTCGCCGACGCCTTCAACATGGCGGACAACGTGCTGCATTCGGGCGTTCGCGGCATTACTGACCTGATGGTTATGCCCGGCCTGATCAATCTCGACTTCGCCGACGTCCGCACGGTGATGATGGAGATGGGCAAGGCGATGATGGGCACCGGCGAGGCCGAGGGCGAGACCCGCGCCATCGAGGCCGCCGAGGCCGCCATCAACAACCCGCTGCTCGACGAAGTGTCGATGAAGGGCGCCCACGGCGTGCTCATCAACATCACCGGCGGCATGGACCTGACCCTGTTCGAGGTCGACGAAGCGGCCAACCGCATCCGCAGCGAAGTGGATCCGGACGCCAACATCATCGTCGGCTCGACCTTCAACGAGGCGATGAACGGCAAGATGCGCGTGTCGGTGTTCGCCACGGGCATCGAGGCCGAGCAGGCCGCCCGCGCCTCCAGCACCACCGTGATGTCGTTCCCCAGCATCCCGTCGCAGCCGCGGGTCACCGGCGGCTACGCCGGCGGCGCCGCTACAGCCGCGGTGTTGCACACCCCGGGGCGGATCGCTCCGGCCGCGGCGCCTGCCATGCCTGCCATAATGTCGGCCGCCCCGCTCGTCGCGCCGATGGCCGCCGAACCGGTCGCTGCCGTCGAAGCGGACGAGGATCTGCTGACGCTCGACGTTGCCGACATGGTTGCCGAAGAGCCGGCCGCGCCGCGCCCGTCGGAACTGGCTGCTCCCGCTCGCGAAGCCGCCAGCGCCGAGCTGCCGGTCCGTCCGTCGCCGCGCGACGCCGACGCGTTCTTCGCGCCGCCGAAGCCCATGGAGCCGGAGCGGACCGCCGCCACCGAGCCGCGCTTCACCACCCGTCCCGATCCGTTCGCCGAAGCGGCCATGGCCAACGGCGCGGCGCCCGCGTCCGCCAAGCCCAGCCTGTTCGAGCGGATGACAGGCCGCGGCAAGAAGCCGGAACCCGTCGCCGAGCGTGGCGGACCGCGCCTGACCCGCGAGGACTCGCCGATGACCCTGCGCAATGCCGGGCCCCGCAGCGATGCGACAGGCGGTTCGGGACCCGAGGACCAGATCGACATCCCGGCGTTCCTGCGCCGGCAGGCGAACTGAAAACGGGGGAAACCTGTTCCGGGCAAACAAGGACGAGCGAACATCGGATGGCTTGCTTATCTCCTTACAGGCTCCTTAGAATGCGCGTCTTCGCGGATTTTGACGGGGTCGGGTGTTCGTGCTAAGCAGCCCACCGGTGTCGGCAAGCCAAAGACGACCTTGTGAGCCTGGAAAGGTGCCTGTGTGACCGTTGATCGCGTTCGACCTGGATCCCTGATGCCCCTGTTGGTCTCCCGGGGGCTGAAGTCCGCCAGGCTCAAGATTGCTGTGGCCGCCGTCGTGCTTGCGGCGAGCCTCAGCGCCTGCGGCGGCGACAAGATCGAATACGCCGACGCCGACGTTGGCACCCTCTACAACAAGGCCCATGAATTCATGGCGGCGGGCCAGTACCGGTTCGCCGCCGTCATGTTCGACGAGGTCGAGCGCCAGCATCCCTATTCGGTATGGGCGCGCCGGGCCACCCTGATGTCGGCCTACAACCACTATCTGTCGAACGACTACGACTCGTCGATTCTGGCGTCTCAGCGCTTCCTGGCGCTGCATCCCGGTAACCGGGACGCGCCCTACGCCTACTACCTGGTCGCCATTTCCTATTACGAGCAGATCTCCGACGTGGGCCGCGACCAGAAGGCGACCCAGCAGGCGCTCGACGCCCTGAACGAGGTGATCCGCCGGTTTCCGGGTACCGACTACGCCGAGGATGCCCGGCTGAAGGTCGAACTGACCATGGACCATCTCGCCGGCAAGGAGATGACCATCGGCCGCTTCTACATGACCCAGACCGAGTACCTCGCCGGCATCTCGCGCTTCCGCAAGGTGGTGAAGGATTTCCAGACCACCAGCCAGGTGCCGGAGGCGCTGCACCGCCTCGTGGAATGCTATCTGGCCGTGGGCCTGAACCTGGAAGCGCAGAAGGCGACCGCCGTCCTCGGCTATAATTTCCCCGACAGCAAGTGGTTCCAGTACAGTTACGACCTGCTTGAGGGCAAGGGCCTGGAACCCGTGGACCTGCCCGAGGACAGGGGACCCAATCGTGGCGCGGGCAATTTCTTCGAATGGCTGTTCTGATTCGCGTCTGACCGCGTTGGGTCGGAGTCGGAGCGGCGCATGCTGACGGCGCTGGCCATCCAGAACATCGTGCTGATCGATCAGTTGTCGCTGGAGTTCCAGCGCGGGCTCAGCGTGCTCACCGGCGAGACTGGCGCGGGCAAGTCGATTCTGCTCGATTCCCTTGGCCTGGTAACCGGCGAGCGCGCCGACAGCGGCCTCGTCCGCGCTGGCAGCGCGGGTGGGTCGGTCACCGCGGAATTCGACATTCCCGAGTCGCACCCGGTGCACGCTTTGCTCGCCGAGCAGGGGCTTGCCGACGAGGGCCGCGAGTTGCGCCTGCGCCGCCAGGTCGGCGCCGACGGCCGCAGCCGCGCCTTCGTCAACGACCAGCCGGTCGGCGTCGGCCTGCTGGCGCGCATCGGCGGCCTGCTGGTGGAAATCCACGGGCAGCAGGGACAGCTTGGCCTGCTCAACCCCGCCAACCACCGGGCGCTGCTCGACACCTTTGGCGGCCTGCTGCCACAGGTCGGCGCGGTGCAGGCGGCGTACCAGAAGTTCAGGGAAACCCAGTCCGCCGTCGACGCGGCGCGCGAGCGGCTGGCGAAGGCGCGGGCCGACGAGGACTATCTTCGCCATGCGGCCGACGAACTGTCGGCGCTCGATCCGAAGCCGGGCGAGGAAGCGGAACTGGCTGGGAGCCGAACCCTGATGATGCATGGCGAGCAGATCGCCGCCGAGCTGACCGAAGCGCTTGCCGCGGTCTCCGGCGACGGCGGCGCCGAAGCCGGCCTGCGGGTGGCCCTGCGGCGGCTGGAGCGGGTGGCGGAGAAGGCTGGCGGACGGCTCGATCCGGTGATCGAAGCGCTCAATCGGGGCTTTACCGAGATCGAGGAGGCGTCGCGGTCGCTCGAAGCCGTCGCCCGCGACCTGGAATTCGATCCGCGCCTGCTCGAGCGCGCCGAGGAGCGGCTGTTCGCGCTGCGGGCGGCGGCACGCAAGCATGGCTGTGCCGTCGAGGAATTGCCGGCCGTGCGCGACGTACTTGTCGAACAGCTGCAGGCGCTGGAGACCGGCGAGCAGGGACTGATGGGGCTCGAGACGGCGCTGAAGAAGGCCGAGGCCGACTACGGTGCGCAGGCCGAGGCATTGGGCGCGGCGCGCGCCGGCGCGGCTGGCAGGCTGGACGTGGCGGTGATGGCCGAGCTGCCGCCGCTGAAGCTGGAGCGCGCCACCTTCCGAACCGCGGTGACCCGGCTGGCGCGCGACCGCTGGGCGAGCCACGGCGCCGACGAGGTGCAGTTCGAGGTAGCGACCAATCCGGGCTCGGCCATGGGGCCATTGTCGAAGATCGCTTCGGGCGGCGAGCTGTCGCGGTTCGCACTCGCGCTCAAGGTGGTGCTGGCCGAGGCCGACAGCCCGACGACGCTGATCTTCGACGAGATCGACCAGGGCGTCGGCGGCGCGGTGGCCGCCGCGGTGGGCGAGCGGCTGGCGCGGCTGAGCGACGGCGCGCAGGTGCTGGTCGTCACCCATTCGCCGCAGGTCGCGGCGCGCGGCGGCGCCCATCTGCGTGTCGGCAAGACGGTCGAGGGCGATGTGACCCTGACCCGGGTCGAGTTGCTGGCGCCCGATGAGCGCCGCGAGGAGATCGCCCGCATGCTGGCGGGCGCCAGGATCACGGA
>CAMBYA010000197.1 GCA_945872035.1 Rhizobium sp. Q54 | reverse complement strand
GCAGCGGCTCGGCGTCCGGGTTCAGGTTGAACCACACCCAGCCGCCCCAGGTGTCGGTGTGGACCGTCTTCAGGCTGAGCTGGTCCTTTGGGCAGCCCTGGGTGAAATCCTGCTCGTCGGGCACGCTGATCAGCTTGCCGGTCAGGTCGTACTCCCAGAAATGGTAGGCGCACTGGAGGGTGCGCGAATTGCCGGTCTGGTCGAACTTCACCTGGTTGCCGCGGTGATTGCAGACATTGTAGAACGTCCGCGCCTTGCCGTCCTCGCCGCGCACGATCAGCAGCGATTCCGGTCCGATGTCCTGGGTGACATAGTCGCCGGGCTCGGGAATCTCTTCCTCGCGGCAGCCCATCAGCCACACCTTGCTCCACATCCGCTCCCATTCGAGCTTCATGAACTCGGGCGAGGTGTAGCGCTCCTTGGGGATGTAGTCCCCGCCCATGTTGGGCTCGGGCGCCTTCTCGATAGGCGTCTTGACGGCTTCCTGAACTCGGACGATCGCAACCATGTATTTCTCCTCGTGGCGGTCCACGTATTCGCGCGCCAGTTTAAGCACGAATGATTTTTCAATGAACAGCTTTCTTTCGCAAATCGGGAGGAACATTGCGCCCCCGGCGCTCGAAGTCGTATCAATGGGTCAAACCGCCACTGACGGGGAGTGCGTCATGACCGGCATCGAAATCGAACCGCTGGGCTCCGCCGCGGGCGCCCGCATCCACGGCGTCGACCTGTCCCAACCGCTGAGCGGCAATGTGTTCGGCCAGGTGCGCCAGGCCCTGCTCGACCATCTGGTGATCTTTTTCCCCGAACAGCACCTGACACCGGATCAGCACAAGGAGTTCGGCCGCCGTTTCGGCACGCTGAACATCCATCCGCATGTGAAGCCGCTCGATGGCCATCCGGAAGTGCTCAACATCGTCAAGGAGCCGACCGACCGGTTCAACTTCGGCGGCGGCTGGCATTCGGACATGACGTTCCAGCAGGAGCCGGCGCCGGGCTCGATTCTCTACGCACGGGAAATCCCGGCGCGCGGCGGCGACACCATGTGGGCCAACATGTACCTGGCCTACGAGTCGCTCAGCGGCGGCATGAAGCAGCTGCTCGACGGGCTGGTCGCCATCCACACCGCCGAGGACATCTACGGCGCCAAGGGCATCTACACCGATGACAGCCGGACCATGCAGACCATGGCCGCCGAGCAGGCGTCGGGCCGCGCCGAGCATCCGGTCGTGCGCACCCATCCGGAGACCGGACGCAAGCTGCTGTTCGTCAACGAGGCTTTCACCACAAGGTTCAGGGGCATGACCCGTACCGAAAGCCAGCCGCTGCTGGATTTCCTGTGCCGCCACGCCACCAGCGCGCCGTTCGTCTACCGGCACCGGTGGACCGACAACGAAGTGGGCTTCTGGGACAACCGCTGCACCCAGCACTACGCGCTGAACGACTACCAGGGACAACGGCGGGTGATGCACCGAGTGACGGTGGACGGGGACAGGCCGTATTGACGGCGGGCGCGGCGCTACTGCCCGGACCAGCCGAGCAACGTTTCAGAGGGCGGCGCGATTGCGAAAGACGACTTCGCGCGCGCCATTCAGGCCGATCGCTCCCTGCCGTTCGAGGTGGGTGAAGGTGCGCGAGACGGTTTCGATGGTCAGCCCCAGGTAATCGGCGATATCGAGCCGCGACATGGCGAGACTGACGGTATCGCCGCTGGAAGCGCGACCCGCCATGGACAGCAGGAAACGGCCAACCTTCTCGGTCGCGCTCCGGCGGCCCAGCATGACCAGGTGGTCCTGGGTGAACCGCAACTGCTCGGAGGTGAGCGACCAGAGCTTGCCGGCGGTCGACGGATCCTGGGCGACAGCCCGCTGCACGGCGACCCGCTTGACCAGCGCGATCGCGCAGGTCGTGACGGCTTCGGCGGATGCGCTGTGGGTGTCGTCCATTTCCAGGCCGAATACGTCGCCCGGCAGGTAGAAGGCACTGATCTGCCGGCGTCCGTCGTCGATCAGCCGGCAGATCCGTACGGCGCCGGAGACGACGCGGTAGATGAAGTCGGCCGACTCGCCGTCCCCGTAGATTTCCTCGTCGCGGTCGAAGCTCATGATGAAGCCCGGCAATTCCAGCGACGGCGTGAGAGCCACCAGCCGGCCCGGCGAGCGGGTGGAAGCCGGCACCGGCCGCACTGCGCTGTTCATGGTTAGCATCGTCGCCTCCCTCGTTGGATGATGGGACGGTTCTAGCTCTCGTCGCGCATGCCCAAAATTCCGGTATTCCTCCTAGGGGATTCTACGTAGGCTCGCACCAGCGAGCGCAAAGACGCGCCGGACATGCGGGAAGCAATGCTGACAAGCGAAGGGCGGCTGACGCCAGCCCGGTTGCCGCCGCTGAAATTGTGGCAGAGCGCGGGACTTGCCGTGGGACTGACGGTGATCGCCGTCTGCCTCTGGCTTGGTGCTTCGGCGCGTCTCGACGGCCACATGGTCTTTCTTTTCCTGGCCATTCCGGTGATCGCCGGCGCCTCGCTCGGCGCGGTTCCCATACCGGTCACGTGCACCGCCGTCGGCCTGGCGGTCGGGTTTTCAGTCATGCGGCGCGATGGGCTCGCCCCTGAAGACTGGTTCACCCTCGCCGGATTTGTGCTGGTCGGCATTGCCTCGACGCTGACCGCGCGGCGCCTGCGCGCCGAGCGCGACCGGGCCACCATCGCCACCGAGTATGCCAGGGCGCGCGAGGATCATGTCCAGTCGATCCTGGACACCGTTCCCGACGCCATGATCGTCATCGACGAGAAAGGCATCATCCAATCGTTCAGCCACGCCGCCCAGCGCCTCTTCGGCCTCACGGCTGAAGAGGCCATTGGACGCAATGTCCGCGACCTGATGCCCTCGCCCTACCGCGACGCCCATGACGGGTATATCCACCGCTATATGGAGACAGGCGAGCGCCGCATCATCGGCATCGGGCGGCTGGTGGTCGGCGAACGCGGCGACGGATCGACCTTTCCCATGGAACTCTCGGTCGGCGAGATGCGGTCAAGCGGACAGCGCTTCTTCACGGGATTTGTGAGGGACCTGACCGAAAAGCAGGAGAAGGAAACCCGTCTCCAGGAGCTTCAGTCCGAACTGATGCACATGTCCCGGCGCACCACGATGGGCAACATGGCCTCGGTCCTGGCGCACGAGCTGAACCAGCCGCTGACGGCGATCTCCAACTATTTGCGCGGGTCGAACCGTCTGCTTGCCGCCGCCGACATCGACCGCGCGCGTCTGGGCGATGCGCTCGGGAAGGCCGGCGATCAGGCGTTGCGAGCAGGCGAGATCATCCGCCGCCTGCGTGATTTCCTGGCGCGTGGCGAGGCAGACCGGCACCCCCAGAGCCTGTCGAGGCTCATCGAGGAAGCGAGCGCGCTGGCACTGGTCGGCGCGAAGGACCAGGGCGTCAATGTCAAGTTCAGCTTCAGCCCGCTCGCCGAAACCGTGCTCGCCGACAAGGTTCAGATCCAGCAGGTGCTGCTCAACCTGATCCGGAATGGCATCGAGGCCATGGCCACGTCCCCAGTGCGGCAGTTGAGCATCACGACCGCGCTGATTGACCGAAAGATGATCGCAGTGACCGTGGCCGACACCGGAACAGGGTTGAGTGGCGAGGTCGCCTCCCGGCTGTTCCAGCCGTTCGTCACCACCAAGGCGCTCGGCATGGGAATGGGCCTTTCAATCTGCCGCACGATCATCGAGGCTCATGGCGGCAGCATCCGTGCCGAGAACAATCCGGATGGAGGGACGCGGTTTACCTTCACCCTGCTTGGCGCCGACGGGGAAGACGTGGATGACGACTGAACCCGGTACCGTTCACGTGATCGACGACGATGACGCCGTCAGGGATTCGGTGGCTTTTCTGCTCGGGACCGAAGGCATGAGAGTGGCGACCTACGATTCCGCGCCGGGCTTCCTGCGCTCGGCGGACAAGGCCAGCGGCTGCGTCGTCGCCGATGTGCGGATGCCTGACATGGATGGCATCGAGCTGCTGCGGCAGCTCGCAGGGCGCGGCATCAAGCTGCCCGTCATCATCATCACCGGACACGGCGATATCCCGCTCGCCGTGGAAGCCATGAAGGCGGGGGCCATCGATTTCATCGAAAAGCCGTTCGACGACGCATTGCTGCTCGGCGCGATCAGGACGGCGCTGCGCTCCGCCGTCGGCCGGGCAGAGCGCGAGACCGAGCGGCTCGCGATCCTCGAACGGCTCGACCTGCTGTCGACGCGCGAGCGTCAGGTTCTCGAGGGTATCGTGGCCGGACGCGCCAACAAGGTCATCGCTTTCGACCTCGGCATCAGCCCCAGGACGGTCGAAGTCTACCGGGCCAACCTGATGTCGAAGCTCGAGGCGGGCAGCGTCTCCGACCTGGTGCGCATGGCCATCGTCTCCGGCTCCGCCTGATCTGGCCCGGCGGTTGCGCTGGATCAAGGTATCCCTTTCCCGGGTAGGCCATCGTCGGCTGAACGAGTATCACCCCGGATGTCACAGTGAGCGAAGACCAGCAGCAAGCCGCGCCAATCGTCGTCCTCGTGGACGACGATGAGGCCGTGCGCAATGCGGTGCGGTTTTCCCTGGAGCTTGACGGATTTTCCGTGAGGTCGTTCACCGACGGCGAGGCCCTGTTCGACCGCCCCGAGCTTTGCGCCGGGTCCTGCCTCGTGATCGACTATCACATGCCTGAGCTGAATGGTCTGGATTTGCTTCGGGTGCTGCGCGGCCTCGGCATCACGGCTCCTGCCATCCTCATCACCGCGGACGCGTCGGACGCGGTTCGCCTACGCGCCCGGTCGAACGGCGTGCTGGTGGTGGAGAAGCCGGCGCTCGCAGATCTGTCGGACAAGGTGCGCGAACTGCTTGCGGCATCCGGAAATCGGCCGGCAGGACGCTAGGTACCAGTCCGCGTATTACCCGCGCATGTTCTGCTGGCACGTTACCGTGCCAGGTGTCGCCAGTGGATAAGCGGTCAGTGCGACAGCAGCACCGGCAGAAATGGCGCTTTCAGCACCTCTCTCGTCACACCGCCAAGCACGAATTCCTGCAGGCGCGAATGACCGTAGGCACCCATGACGATCAGGTCCGCGCCGTTGCTGCGCGCATAGGTCTCGAGCG
>CAMBYA010000196.1 GCA_945872035.1 Rhizobium sp. Q54 | reverse complement strand
GGTCACCTGTTTCATGTCGTGGCTGAAATCTGCACCGTGTGCCGGGTCTGTGCAACCCGCCAGATTCAGGGTGCCTGGATGACTTTCAGATAGGCGATCAGCCGCCGGATGTCATCTGGTTCCCAAGGATCGTCGGGCATGTCCGGATGGCCGGCGAAGATGCCCTCCGCGAGCGCTTCCTCCAGGCTTTCCAGCGGATACTTGCGCGCAAGCGTGCGGAACGGCGGCGCTTCGGCCAAGGGGCTTTCGCCAGTCTTGTCAACTGCGTGGCAGCCGCCGCAACGGGTGCTGGCCAATGTCCGGCCGGACGCGGTGTCTGGCGACCCGGCGGCGAGTGCAGGACTGCACGCGACGCATGCGGCGAGGACGTAGAGGACGGCGGCGTATCTGGGCAGGAAGCGGTTCATGACGTTTACCCTATCCGACAAGCAACCCATGGGCGAGCCTGACGGCCGCTCGATCTCATGTCTGATCACAGCCGCGTCTTCGAATCCAGGTTCAGCGTGTCGATGACGCGGAACAGGATGCCGATATCGGCGATGAACTTGTCGAGCTGCACGTTGACCGCCTGGCCCGAATAGCCCTGCACCTCGAACTTGTTCTGACCGTTGTTGGCGACGATGTAGAAGCTGTCGCCATTGAACGCCGCCTGCATCCTGTCGCCCAGGCTTTCGCGCAGGTCCATGAGCCGCTGCATGAATCCGGGCGTCAGCAGGTAGCGGGCCTCGACCTGGTCGGTGCCGTAGACCTCGAAGCACTTCTCGAACTCGGGATCCTCGAGCGCCACGCGCTCGCGCTCGCCCATGCCGATACTGCCGAACCAGTTGCCGATCAGCGAGCCGTCGGCCTTGATGATGGTGGTGCCGTTGAAGCGCTTGGGGAACGAGAAGCAGAACACCGGCCCCTCGAACACGGTCACCTCGCGCTTGTCCTTGCCCGAGCCGCTTTCCTCGCGCAGGCGCAGGTCGGTCATCTCCAGCCGCACGCCGTCATAGACGCCGGAGACCTGGTCCTCGCGGGACTCCCTGTTGTGCCCGGGCAACAGGCCGACCCGGCGCAGCTCGGGGATCGGGTCGCGCTTGGGCTGCATGTGGTATTCCAGCCCGAAGAAGCCGCATAGCCGGGTGACCAGCTTCTGCTTCACATCCTTCTGGTGCTGGATGATCGGGTACTGGATCCACGCCCAGCTGCCGCCCACGGCGAGGAAGATGGCGAAGATGAGGAAGTCTTCGGGCAGGTAGAGCCAGACCAGCCCGACGGCGAGCAGCGCGAGCGGAATCAGCCAAGACGCCCGCTTCAGCGCGTCGTTGCGCGCCTCGTGGCGGGCCGCCTCCAGCGCGCCGATCATGGGCTCGATCTCGCGGGCGCGGAACTCGTCGAACCCGGTCAGCCAGGGTGCGGGATCACTCGCCATGGCGCGCGTGCCCTACTTCATGTAGTCGGCGACGTTGACCGGCGCGCGGGCGGCGGCGTCCTCGACCTCGTAGAACGGCATCTTCTGGACGCCGACCATGCCGGCGACGACGCTGGACGGGAAGATCTCGACCGAATTGTTCAGCTCGGTGACCGCCGAATTGTAGAACCGCCGGGCGGCGGCGATGTGGCCTTCCACCTCGTTCAGGGTCTGCTGGGCCGTGACGATGGTGTCGGACGAGCGCAGCTCCGGATAGCTTTCGGCCACGGCGAACAAGCGCCCGAGGCCGGCGGTAAGCTTCGCCTCGGCCTCGAGATGCTGGCGCACGGCGCCCGGGTCGTCGGTCCTGTAGGGCTGCTGCGCCTGGTTGCGGGCGGCGACGACGCTTTCCAGCAACTCCCGCTCATGTGTCATGAACTTCTGCGCCAGGGTGACGACGTTGGGGATCAGGTCGTGGCGCTGGCGAAGCTGCACGTCGATGGTCGACAGCGCTTCGCGCGCCTTGTTCCGCCGGGTGATCAGCTTGACGTAGAGCACGTAAAGCAGCAGCGCGATCACGCCGACGGCGATCAAAGCGTAGAGCATGTTCCCCCTCCAGTTTCACGGGCGATGCCCGATGGTCGCCCGCCGCGATCATCCGCTATACTGGTCGTGAACTCAATGCGGGGTAGAGAATGCGTTACCTACATACAATGCTGCGCGTCGGCGACGTCGACAAGGCGCTGGACTTCTTCGTCGACAAGCTGGGGCTGGAAGAACTGCGCCGCCACGAGGTGCCGCAGGGACGCTTCACGCTGATCTTCCTGGCGCCGCCGGGCCAGCCCGACGCGCAGGTCGAGCTGACCTACAACTGGGACGAGAAGGACTATGGCGGCGGCCGGAATTTCGGCCACCTGGCCTACGAGGTCGACGATATCTACGCCACCTGCCAGAAGCTGATGGACAAGGGCGTGACCATCAACCGGCCGCCGCGCGACGGCCGCATGGCCTTCGTCCGCTCGCCCGACAACATCTCCATCGAACTGCTGCAGAAGGGCCAGGCGCTGCCCCCGGCCGAGCCATGGGCCAGCATGGGCAATACCGGCGAGTGGTGACCTCCAGGTTCTAGTCGGCGCCGGCCACTGGCTGGCCGCGCAGGCGGAGGAACCGGGGACGCTCGAACAGGAAGCTGGCGAACGTCCCCCGTGTCGCCGCGCCGAGCACCAGCGCGAAGACGACGGCCGACAGGATGGCCGCTGCGAAGATAACGACGGGCTCGGTGACGCCCAGCTTCATCAGTACGATCCGCGTCGCGGCGACCGACGCGAAGTGGGTCAGGTAGATCTCGAAGCTGTGGTTGCCGACAATGACGATCGGCTTGAGCAACCCGGCGCGGGTGCCGAGCCATGCCGTGCCGATAATGGCGGCCGCCGACGCCGCGGAGAGGGTGAAGTACCCCAGCGGTGAGTGGATGAGGTCGTTCGACCTGAAATAGGCGGCGGCCAGCCCGAACACCGCGCAGGCGGCCAGCCAGCGCAAGACCGTCGTCTTCGCCGCCTGCGCCCTGATCCATTCGGACGCATACACGCCGATGGCGAAGTAGACGAATACGTAGCTGAACTTGTCCACGATGACGATGCCGGTGGGACCGGACGCGAAGTAGTGCGCCTGTACCACCGCCGCGAAGCCGACCACATAGGCCGGCGCGACGCCCCGCAGCAACCGCATGGCGGCGAAGGCGAGCAGCAGGGCGTAGAGGAACCATATGGTGGGCAGCGGATCCCACAGGATCATCAGCAGTTCCTCGGCCCGCATCTTGTTGTTGGCGAGGCCGGACAGGCCGTAGCGGAACGCAAAGATGATGGCCGACCAGAGCAGGTAGAAATACGCGAAGTGCAGGATCTTGCCGTCGAGGAACGACCGCAATGGCCCGTTGATCGCCCGGGCGGCGAACAGCCCGGCGACCAGGAAGAACAGCGGCATGCGCACCGGCGACAGGATCTTGTAGTAGTAGTTGAACGTCTCGGAAAGGCCGATGGTGGCGTCGACGCCGTCCTGGGCGTGATGGAACACCACCAGCAGGATGGTGATGCCCTTGACGCAGTCGATCCAGTGGACCCGTGTCGGATCGACTGCCAGCGCCGTGCGCAGCGCCGCGACGAATCTCGCGATGTAAGACCCCTGTCTCGCCTGCTCCGCCATCTCGAGCCCCCTCGGCAACAGCGCCTTAATGAGGCATAGGGCGGAACCGCGATCAAGCATCCATTACGGGATGCGCCCCACGCCGCGCGGATTTCAGCCCTGGCGGCTTCCCTGCCGCGGCGACGGGGCGTAACGGCCGGCGGCGATGCCGGACAGGCGGGTGATGGTCGCCTCGGCCTCGGCCATGATGTCGCGGACGATGTCGCCCGCCGACGGGATGTCGTGGATGGCGCCGACGCCCTGGCCGGCGGCGGTCGCGTCGCGGCCGCGGTCATAGCCGCTGGTATCGCCCAGCAGTGGCCGCATGACGCCGGCGTCGCGCGAGAAACGGCCCTGTTCGCCGAACGGCCGGATGTCCTGCGGGCGGGATTCCCAGTCGGCGGTCCAGTCGTTGCGAATCACCCGCATGGGCTTGCCCGAATAGGACCGGGAGATCACCGTGTCGGTGTCGGCGGCGTCGAGGATCGCCTGCTTGTAGCCCATGGCGGCGTGGGCCTCGCGCGAGGCGATGAAGCGGGTTCCTATCCACACACCCTGAGCGCCCATGGCCAGCGCCGCCGCCAGCCCGCGCCCATCGGTGATGGCGCCGGCGGCAACCACGGGGATTTTCACCGCCTCCACCATCTGCGGGATCAGCGCCATACCTGCGACCAGGCCGGTGTGCCCGCCGCCTTCCGTCCCCTGGCCGATGACGATGTCGATGCCGGCCTGCTCGCCCTTCACCGCATGCTTGACCGCGCCGCACATCTGGATGACGACGACGCCCGCGTCCTGCAGCACTTTCAGGATCGAGGATGGCACGCCCAGGCCGGAGATGAACGCCTTGGCGCCTTCCTCGATGATGATGTCGACCGAGCGGGTGAGCGATTCCGGTATGGCGGCCAGCAGGTCGACGCCGAACGGCTTGTCGGTGAGCTCCTTTACCCGGCGCATCTGGTCGCGGATGCCGTCGGGCGGTACCGATGCCATGCCCAGCGAGCCGAAGCCGCCCGCTTCCGATACCGCGGCGCACAGTTCCGCATAGGACACGCCGCCCATGCCGGCCAGCATGACCGGATGATCGACGCCGAGTATGTCGCACAGCGGTGTTTTCAGGCTCACGGTCGTCTCCTTCGATTCCCCCGGGGACATTACCACCCGGGAACACTTGTCGCCATTCCGCGAACCGTCCTAGGATGCCGCCACACATTCAAGGGGAGAGGACCGATGGCTTTCACTTACGACCAGATCATGGCGCGCACCGCCAGGGGCGAGTATTCCTATGGCGACCGCGAAACCATGCTCTACGCGCTCGGCCTGGGCATGGGGCGCGAGCCGCTCGATCCGCAGGAGCTGCTGTACACCTACGAGAAGAACCTCAAGACGGTGCCGACCATGGCGGCGTTGTTCGGCGCGCGAGGCAACCTGCTGGAGGGCGTCAACTACACCATGGTCGTGCACGGCGAACAGCGGGTGACGCTGCACCAGCCGCTGCCGTGGAAGGCCGACCTGGTCGTCGAGGCACGCGTAGCCGAAGCGCTCGACAAGGGCGCCGGCAAGGGCGCGGTGATCTACATGGAAACCA
>CAMBYA010000195.1 GCA_945872035.1 Rhizobium sp. Q54 | reverse complement strand
CGCCCAACAGCGCCTGAAGGTGATCCGGGACACCGACGATGGATTCGTGATCGCCGAAGAAGACCTGCGGCTGCGTGGTGCGGGCGAATTGCTCGGCACCAGACAGAGCGGATTGCCGGATTTCCGGCTGGCGGACGTGGAGGTCCACGGCGACCTGCTGCGCCTCGCCCGCGAGGACGCCACGGCGTTTCTGAAGGATGATCCCGACCTGAAATCATCGCGGGGAGAAGCGCTGCGCGTGCTGCTGTACCTGTTCGAGCGGGACGCGGCCATCCGCTATCTCTCTTCGGGATAGCTTGCGGTCTCGCGTATCAATCCCGAGGATTGGAGCCGCGCCGCCGTTGTCGTATACCTTGCCGCGAACTTCAACTGCGCGGGAGGAAGACCATGGCATCGCGGCGCGACCAGATCACCATGACGCCGGACGAACTCAAGGCGTTCATCCTGCGCGAGCACACCCTGATCATCGTCTCCAACGGCCCGCACGGTTTCCCGCATCCGATGCCGATGTTCTTCTATTACGACGAGCAGGGGCGCTTCCTGGTCTCGACCTACGGCACCAGCCAGAAGGTGGTGAACCTGCAGCGCGACCCGAAGGCGGCGCTGCTGATCGAGGCCGGCCACGACTACGCTGAGCTGCAATCCATGATGGCCGAGGCCACCGCCGAGATCATCGACGACAACGCCTTCGTCGTTGAAACCATGATGAACATCCGCCGCCAGCGCGACCCGTCGAAGACCGAGTTCCCGGCCGAGGAGATGGAGGGCATCCGCTATTCCGCCCGCAAGCGGGTAATCATCCGCTTCACGCCGGTGAAGACGATCAGCTGGGACCATTCGAAGCTGGGCGGGTCGTACTGACAACGTGAGGTAGCGCAGCCGGCACCTTCCCAGTAACCTTCCCCGACGACACGAGGGGAGGACGATCATGCGCATCGACCTGAGCGGCAAGACCGCGCTGGTAACCGGCTCGACCGCCGGGATCGGCCGGGCGACCATCGAGGGCCTGGCCGGCGCGGGCGCGCGGGTGATCGTCAACGGACGCACCCAGGCGGCTGTCGACGGCGCGGTCGCCGAGATCGAGGCCGCCTTTCCAGGCGTGACCGTCGACGGCGTCGCCGCAGACGTCTCCAGCGCGGCGGGCTGCGACGCTATGGTCGCGGCGGTGAAGGACGTGGACATCCTGGTCAACAACGTGGCGACGTTCTCGGCCACGCCTTTCCTCGACCTGGCTGACGACGAATGGAACCGCTACTGGGAAACCAACGTCATGTCGGGCGTTCGCCTGTCGCGCGCCTACATGCGCGGCATGCTGGAGCGCGACTGGGGCCGCATCGTCTTCATCTCGTCGGAATCGGCGCAGCGGGTGCCGAAGGAGATGGTGCATTACGGCACCACCAAGATGGCCCAGATCGCGCTCGCCCGCGGCCTCGCCGAGGCAGCGGCCGGCACCGGCGTCACCGTCAATTCGGTGCTGCCCGGACCGACCACCTCACGCGCCGTCGGCGGCTTCCTCAACGCCGTGGCGAAGAAGCAGGGCGTGACGCCCGAGGAGATCGGCGCCGGCTTCCTTAAGAGCAACAAGCCCACCTCGCTGCTGCACCGGTTCGCGACGCCGGAGGAGGTGGCCAACATGATCGTCTATGTCTGCTCACCGCAGGCCTCCGCCACGACGGGGGCGGCCATGCTGGTCGAGGGCGGGGTGGTGGGTACGACGCTGTAGACGTCGCCGCTCAATCCTTGAGCATTCTCGCTGCCTGCACAGCAATATCCGCGGCGATAGCCCTGTCTTCTTTGCTGGCATCCGCTCCGGTCAGTTTTTCGTATTCACGTCCGAGCGCACGAAGTTGATCAATCGGCAAGGGCAACTCCTGGATCGCGATATAGAGCCTGATAGCCCGGACCCATGCGGACCCTTCTCCAGAAAAGTCCTCGCTATCCCGGACGAAACTATATCCCGGATCGCTATATGTGCCGTCTTTCCCTTTCGTCAGGAAAAGGACGTACTGGTCGTTGCGTCTGAACAGGTATCGGTGACAGGCGCCGGACATGGCCTCGGGGTTCACCGATAAGAGGTTGTCCGGATCGCTCGGCGCGGGATTACCGTAAACGTCGTTGCCGCGCTCGAATTCCTTCGGCAGATTGCCCTTAAGGTCGATATCGGTTCGAAATCGGACACTCGCTCGTTGGCGCCTATCAGTGGTGGCGCCGTCGAGATTAGCCGATGCCACAACGATCACGTCCGCCTTCCGGACTAAATCGAAGTTGGTGGGCCGTACGTAACCGACACCCGGCGAGCAGGCGTTTACATCGGAGCCGTAGACGGCGGCTAGGGCAAGCGCCATGACCAGCACGCACAGCTTCCGGCATTGTTTCATATCGGGGTATCGCATGCGGCTTCCTGACAGGACGAATAGCGTCCTCATGCGGCGCATCTTGGTTGTTTATTGGCCTGCCGCCGCCTACAGCGCCTTCTCATACATCCGGTAGGTCTTGTAGTGCCGGCACAGGATCATCTCGAGAATCCGCTGCATCGGCACGTTGCTTTCCAGGATCCATGACAGCTCGGCGCGGCGGTAGCCCACTTCCTTCACCGTCGCCTTGCGGATTTCCTCGATCATCAGCAGCGCCATCGACGCACCGGCCAGGCTCCCCTGGAACTGCTGGCGCACGCCCATCAGCGGCACGCGGCAGCGGGTGGGCGACTTCACCAGCAGACGCCACGCCAGTTTCGCCCAGCCGAACGGCAGCATGCTGCCGTCCAGGTCTGCGGCGGCCTGGTTGATGTCGGGCACCGTCAGCATGAACGCGGTAGGCACGCCGTCCCATTCCGCGATCATGCAGCCCTGTTCCTTGATGAACGGCTTCAGGTCCTTGCCCATCTTGTCGACCTCGGCGTCGGTCATTGGGATGAAGCCCCAGTTGTCGCGCCAGGCATCGTTGAAGATGTCGATGATGATCTTCAGCTCGTTCTCGAAGTCCTTCTTGCGCATGCGGCGGAGCTTGAGCTTCTCCTGCCGGCGAGCCTTCTCGAGGATGCGCTGCACGTTCGAGGGGAACTCGTGGGTGATGTTGAGGTCATAGGCCCACAGGTCCTGAACCTTGGCGTAGCCCAGCTCCTCGACATGCTCGCCGTAGTAGGGGCGGGCGTGGCCCATCATCACCCTTGGTGGCTCGTCGAAGCCTTCGACCAGCAGGCCGGATTCCTCGTTGATCGAGAGGCTGAACGGGCCCAGCACGCGGGTCATGCCGCGCTCACGCAGCCAGCTCTCGGCGGCCTCGAACAGGGCGTCGAACACCAGCGGATCGTCGACCGCGTCGAGGAAGCCGAAATGGCCGGTGCCCGCCCCCTGATGGGTCTGGGCGAGCCGGTCGACCTGGGCGCTGATCCGGCCCACCGGCCTGCCGTCCATGCGGGCGATGAAATAGGCGGCCTCGGCGTGCTGGAAGTAGGGGTTCTTGTCCTTGTCCAAGACGTCGTGCCGCTCGAAACGCAGGGGCGGTACCCAGTAGGGATCGCCCCGGTAGATCGTCCAGGGCACGTTGATGAAGGTCTCGAGGTCGCCCTTCGTGACGACCTCGGCGACCTGTACGCCGCCCTCGCCGAAGCTCATGGAGGTCAGGCCACGTCGCGACGGCGGTCGCGGGGTGTGCCCTTGGCCACGCCGCCCGACAGTTCGGCCACCCAGGGATAGCGCGCGGCCATGGCGTCGTCATAGCCCAGGTTGAACACGGTGACGCTTTTCGGCGGCCGCCGCTCGTTGGTGTAGAGCGTGGCGAACACCCGGTCCCAAAGGAAATTGGTGATGCCGAAATTGCCCCGCTCGTTGTGAAAATGATGCGCCATGTGCATCTGCTTCATCCGGGCAAGGATCGGATTCTTCGGCTTGTAGGACAGGTGCTCGATGCAGTGGCAGAACTCGTAGAAGCAGGTGATCACGCAGCCGGTCGCCAGGCCGAACGCCGCGCCCGGCCAGCCGGCGAAGTAGTAACCCACCGGCATGGTGACGATCGCCACCGTCGGCAGCGTGGTGTAGAGCGCGCCGAAAAGGATGTGCAGGTCGTGCGGGTCCTGATGATGATCGTAGTGGATGCGCTTCCAGACCGGCGCGGTCAGCGGCGTCTTCGCCAGCCAGTTGCCGTGCAGGATGAAGCGGTGGATGCCGTACCATGCAAGCGGATAGATCAGGACGGCTGCCAGCCCCGTCCAGGCCAGCCCGGCCAGCGGCGCACCCGCCGTCAGCGCATAGGCATAACCCGCGATGGCCACCAAGATGTAAGCCTGGATGGCGTAGTACTGGAAATAGGCCTTCACCAGTTCCTTCAGCGTCATCTTGTCCAGGTGATGGCGCCGCCGACTCCAGAAACCGAGCTTGATCACGATACGTGTCGTCCCAGATAGCCTGACCGGTGTCCGCACTGTAGCACGGACGGGCGGAAAATAGTCCCGCCGGCGGCAATGTCCAACCGGAAACAGGGGATGCCTTACCTGCGCAGCAGGAAAGGCAGTTTCCTGGCGAGCTTTTTCGGTACCACCAGCTGGGCGTCCTCGCGGGTGAAGCCGAAGCGTATCAGCGCCAGCATGGCCACGATCAGCGTCACGATGCCCAGGATGAAATAGCCAGTGCGCCACATACCCTCGGTCACGTCGAACAGCAGCGCCATGGCCAGCGAGATGCCCGCCGACACGGCGAGCGGGCGGACCAGGCGGCGGTCATAGGGCTTCAGGCCGTAGATGTAGCGCACCTGCAGGAAGCCCAGCACCGCCGATACGTTGATGCCGCCAGCCGCGGCGATGGCCGCCGCCAGCATGCTGCCCCGCAGGCCGCCGCCGAAATACTCCGGATGCGGGATCAGCAGGAACGCCAGCAGCGCCGTCACCGCGACGCCCGCCGCCGCGTTGAGGAAGGGAATCCGGTACTTGCCGATCATCGCGAGAATCGAGGTGGACGGCCCCCAGGTCACCTCCAGGCTGCGGCCGATCACCAGGATCAGCAGCGCGCCAGCGCCCGCAACGAATTCCGACCCGCTCTGGCGCAGCAATTCGTGCCGGTAGCAGATCACCAGCGTCGCCATGGGGATGAAAGCCGGCACCGAAACCCGGGTGGCGAAGGCCAGCATCTCGCGCAGATTGGCCCGGTCTTCCTTGCCACTGTTGGCGGAGGCGAGCGGCGCGAGCACGTATTCGAAGCTCTCGCGGA
>CAMBYA010000194.1 GCA_945872035.1 Rhizobium sp. Q54 | reverse complement strand
CGGCATACCTCGAACAGCTTGCGGGTTTGGGCCTCGATGCCCTTGGCAGCGTCGATCACCATGATCGCCGAATCCACGGCGGTCAGCGTCCGGTAGGTGTCCTCGGAGAAATCCTGGTGGCCTGGCGTGTCGAGCAGGTTGAAGGTGATGCCGTCGCGTTCGAAGGTCATCACCGAGCTGGTGATGGAGATGCCGCGGGCGCGCTCGATCTCCATCCAGTCCGACTGGGTGCGTCGCCGCTCGCCACGGGCGCGGACGTTGCCGGCGAGCCGGATCGCGCCGCCGAACAGCAGCAGCTTTTCGGTCAGCGTGGTCTTGCCCGCGTCCGGGTGGGAAATGATCGCGAAGGTCCGCCGCGAGGCATAGGGGGCGGAGCCGTTTCGCTCCCGCACCGCGGCGGCCATGCTGGAATCCGTCATCGGTCTCGCAATGCCGTTTGGGTCGGGCGCACATATAGGGCCGCCGGCAATGCAATGCCACGCTAATGTTGAACTGACTCCGGGGTTCCGCTGTGCTTTAGTGACGGTACACCTTGGCCACGACGATGGATGCCTCCGTGAAGAAGACCAGTTCCCTTGCAAACTTTGCCGTATCGCGCCGCAAGCTGCTGCAGGTCGGCGCCGGACTGACGGCGGCTGGCCTGATCGGCCTTCCCTCCATGGCCTGGGCGGCACGGCTGCGGCTCACGGTGGTGACCGGCAGCACCGGCGGCGTTTTCTATCCCTATGGCGGCGGCCTGGCGAAGGTGCTGACCGAGAAGGGCAAGGACATCCAGGCGACCGCCCAGGTCACGGGCGGCTCGGTCGACAACATCAAGCTGCTGGGCGAGGAGGCTGATATCGGCTTCTCGACCATCGATTCCGCCTATGACGCCACCAAGGGCGTCGGCGCCTACAAGGACGTGGGCGCGCTGGATACCAAGGTGCTGGCGGTGCTGTATGACAGCTTCATGCATGTGATCGTCAGTGCCTCATCCGGCATCACCAGCGTTGCGGGCCTGAAGGGCAAGCGTATCTCGGTCGGCTCGGCGGGATCGTCGACCGAAGCCATCGCCGACCGCGTGCTCGCCGCCGCTGGCCTCAACCCGATGAAGGACGTGATCCGCGACAATCTCAGTGTCGCCGAATCCGTCGGCGCGCTGAAGGACGGCAAGATCGCCGGTATGTTCTGGATCGGCGGCATCCCGACCTCGGCGGTCAAGGATCTCGCCGCCAGCGGCCAGCCGCCGCTCACCTTCATTCCGACCGGCAAGGAGTTGGCGGTCATGGAGAAGAAGTGGCCCGGCCTTTATCGTCCCATGACCCTTCCGGCCAACGTCTATGAAGGCCAGGCCAAGGCGGTCACCGGTCTCGGAGTCTCGAACGTGCTGGTGGTTTCGGGCGAACTGGCCGACGAGACGGTCACGCGGGTGCTCACCACCATCTTCGGCAATCTGGTCGACGTGCAGAAAATCCATCCCGAGGCGCGCAAGCTGACACTGGCCGGCGCTGCGGCGAAGACCGCCGTGCCGTTCCATCCGGCGGCCGAGAAATTCTACCGCGCCAAGGGCGCCATGAAGTGAGCAGTCCCGTCGTGCGGGACGATGCCGTTCCGCTTTCCGAAGAGGAGCTGGAGCGGCTCTCCCACGACGAGGATCCCGGCGACACCTATGGCTGGCTGAAATGGGCCACGGGCGCGGTGGCGTTCGGCCTGTCCTGCTACGCGCTCTACTGGACCCAGTTCTCGGTCAACACCACGGTTTACCGCGCCAGCTTCCTCGCCATCTCGCTGGCGATCGTGATCCTTCGCCATCCGCTGCTGCGGGGCAAGGAACTGCGGACGCGCCGTCCCACTATCGAGGAGTGGGCAACGTCGGCGCTGGCAATCGCCCTGATCGGCTTTGCCATCCATGAGAGCAAGCTGCTCGACAAGAGCCTGTTCGCGAGCGGCGTCGCCATCGTCTTCGCGTTGTGCTTCGCGCTTTATCCGGTCGCGGTCATGAGCCGGTTTTTCGGGCGTATTCGGCCCATGGACTGGATATTCGTCGGTCTGGCGCTGTGGACGGCGCTCTATCTGTCGCTGAACATCGAGACATATAAGACGCGGCCCACGCGCCCGACGCCGGACGAGATCGTGCTGGGCGCGGTGCTGATCATGCTGGTGCTGGAGGGCGCGCGCCGCGCGGTCGGCTGGATTCTCCCGGCCATCGCGGTACTGTTCCTGGCCTATTGCTATCTCGGTCCGCTGATTCCGGAGCCATTCGACCATCGTGGCTTCTCGCTCAACCGGATCATAGGCCAGAACTTCCTGACCCTCGAAGGCATCTTCGCCACGCCGGTCGAGGTGGCCGTGACCTTCATCATCCTGTTCTCGATTTACGGCGCGGTGCTGGCCCGGGGCGGGGCAGGGCAGTTCTTCATCGACTGGGCCTTCGCCCTGTTCGGCAAGAAGCCGTCGCCGTCGGCGCCTGGGCGGGCGGTGGTTGCCTCGGGCTTTCTGCTGGGCACGGTCTCGGGCTCCGGCGTCGCGACGACGGTGACGCTCGCGTCGCTGGCCTGGCCCATGCTCAAGCGCAGCGGTTATCCGCCCAACGTGGCCGGCGGCATGCTGTCGGCGGCAGGCATCGGCGCGACCCTGTCGCCGCCGACCCTGGGCGCGGTGGCGTTCATCATCGCCGAGTACCTGGACGTCGACTACCTGCAGATCCTGATCTACGCCACCATACCGACGCTGCTGTACTACCTGTCGTGCTGGCTGATGACCGAGGCCGACGCCCGCAGGCTGAACGTCAAGGCGGTTAAGACGTCGGACGCGGCGCTGTGGCATCTCACCCTGCGCTACGGCTATCACTTCCTGTCGCTGGCGGCGATCGCGGTGTTCCTGATCCTGGGCTTTTCGGCGTTCATGGCCGTGTTCTGGTCGGTCGCCATCGCCTTCCTGTTGTCCATGGTGAGGCCGGAGACCCGCCTGGTGAGTCCGAAGGCCCTCGGGGCGGGGCTCGCAGCAGGCCTCGTGTCATACGTCTACGGAGTGTCCGGTCTCGCGGCGGCGCACGGCCTGGGCGAACTGTTCGACGGACGGTTGTCGGTGACCGCGTTCTGGGTCATGGCGGCGGCGACCGCCTATGCCGGCTTGGAAGCGTTCCGGTCGCTGCGCCGGGGCGCCGAGCCCAAGCCGGAGAGTACCCGGATGATCGAGGCGCTGACCGAGGGCGCGCTGTCGACCCTTGGGATTCTTGCAACCTGCGCCTGCGCGGGCATCATCGTGTCGGTGGTCAACCTGACCGGCCTTGGCCTCACCATCTCGTCGATCATTGTCAATGTGGGCGGCGGCGACCGGCTGGCGGTGATCCTGCTGGCGGCGCTCGCCATGTGGGTGCTGGGCACCGCCGTGCCGGTAACCGCGAGCTACATCATCGCCGCGGTCATGCTGGTGCCAGCGTTGACCAGTGTCGGCATCCCGGAGCCGGCGGCGCACATGTTCATGTTCTACTACGCTGTTCTGGCCGACGTGTCGCCGCCGACGGCGCTGGCGCCCTTCGCCGCCTCGGCGATCACCGGCGGCACGCCCTTCCGAACCATGCTGCAGGCCTGGAAATACACGCTGCCCGCATTCCTCGTGCCGGTGATGTTCTGCCTGACTGCCGACGGCTTGGGGCTGTTAGCGCTCAACGCGGATGGCGGCGCGCCCTCGACCGTTACCGACTGGCTGGACATCCTGCTGGTGACCGGAACCTCCTGCATGGCGCTCGCCGGACTGTGCGTCGGCCTTACAGGGTACGCGCGGGGTGCCGCCAACAGGGCCGAGCGGGTTCTATGCACGCTGGGCGGCGCGCTCTTGCTTGCCGCCGATGTCTATGCGGACATGGCCGGCGCCTTGCTGCTCGCAGCAGGACTCGCCCTGCACTGGCTGCGCACCCGGCGAGCGGAGCATCTACCGCAATAATGTTTTGAGAGATCGGCTTTCGATCCTATATAGGGGACCGGATCGCCGATCCTCCAGGAGACTTGCTGCCAGCGAGAGGGCGCGTTCCCGGGACCAGGCCACATTCTCCGCTGAAAGACCTGTTTCCGGATGAGCCGCGACCAAAGCCAAGAGCGCTACCTGCTCGGCACCACAATTCCCTTCATTCTCGCGCATGTAGCTTGCCTGGCCGCTATCTGGACCGGCGTTTCCGTCGCCGACCTGCTGCTCTGCGCGGGACTTTACGCGGCGCGCATGTTCGGCGTGACCGGCGGCTATCATCGCTATTTCTCCCACAAGACCTACAAGACCAGCCGGCCGATGGCGTTCATTCTCGGCTTCCTGGCGCAGAGTTCGGCCCAGCGCGGCATCCTGTGGTGGGCGGGCACCCACCGCCACCATCATCGCTTTTCCGATGGTCCCGAGGATGTGCATTCCCCCGTGCGGCGCAGCTTTGTCTATTCCCATGTGGGCTGGATCTTCAGCGACCGTTATGACACCACGGATTTGAGCCTGGTGCCCGACCTGGCCAAATATCCCGAACTGCGGTGGCTCGAGCGCCATCCGTATCTGCCGGCGATCATCAGCGGCTTCGCGGTTTGGCTGCTGGCCGGCTGGTCCGGTCTGGTCGTCGGTTTCCTGTGGTCGACCGTGCTGTGCTGGCACGCCACCTTCGCCATCAACTCGCTGGCCCATGTTCACGGCAGCCGGCGCTATGTGACCGGCGACCAGTCACGCAACAACTGGTGGCTGGCGCTGCTCACCTTCGGCGAGGGCTGGCACAACAATCATCACCATTACCAGGGCTCGGTCCGCCAGGGCTTCCGCTGGTACGAGATCGACATCAGCTTCTACGTGCTGCGCGCCATGGCGGCAGTCGGCCTGGTCTGGGATCTGCGCATGCCGTCCGAACGCGCCATCCAGTACGACCAGAAGCTGACGCCAGCCTTGGTCGAGAAGGCGGCGGGACAACTCGCCGCCAGCTTCCAGGTGGAAAGCATCGCCGCCGACCTGCGCGCGCGTCTCGCCGAAAAGCGCGGCCACGTCCAGCACGAGCTGGCCGAACTGGTCGACCGTTGGCATCACCAGCTCGACGAGAAGATGGAGCACTTGCGGCATGATCTCGACGAGCTGTTCCACGCCATCCACGTGCCGACCATGCCCAGCATGGCCGAGTTGCGTGAAAAGGCCGCGGGCATGTTTGCCCATACACCCAACCTCAACGACATTGTCGAGCGCACCCGCCAGATGCTGATCGACGGCGTCCGCGACGAGCTTCTCGGCCGGCGCGCGGC
>CAMBYA010000193.1 GCA_945872035.1 Rhizobium sp. Q54 | reverse complement strand
CAGCAATGGGACGACGAGCTGCTCGCCGTGCTGGGGATCCCGCGCGCGCTGCTCCCCGAAGTCACCGACTGCGCCGGCCCATTGGGTGAGACCAGCCTGCTGGGCGGCACGCTGCCGATCCGCGGCATGGCCGGCGACCAGCAGGCGGCGACGGTCGGACAGGCGTGCCTGCGGCCCGGCATGATCAAGAGCACCTACGGCACCGGCTGTTTCGCCCTGCTCAACACCGGCACCGAAGCCGTCACGTCGCACAACCGGCTGCTGACCACGGTGGCTTACCGGGTGAACGGCACGACGACCTACGCGCTCGAAGGCAGCATCTTCATCGCCGGCGCGGCGATCCAGTGGCTGCGCGACGGGCTGGGCATCATCGAGAGTTCTGGGGAAAGTGCCGCGCTAGCGAGCTCGATCGACGACAACGAAGGCGTCTACATGGTGCCGGCCTTCACCGGCCTGGGCGCGCCATGGTGGGACCCGGACGCGCGCGGCCTGATCACCGGCCTGACCCGCAACACCGGAAAAGCGCACATGGCGCGGGCGGCGCTGGAAGCGGCCTGCTACCAGACCCACGACCTGCTCACGGCCATGCGGGCGGATTATCCCGGGCCGGTCGCCGCCATCCGGGTCGACGGCGGCATGGCAGCCAATGACTGGCTGCTGCAATTCCTCAGCGACGTGGTCGCCGCGCCGGTCGAACGGCCGCATACCACCGAAACAACGGCGCTGGGCGCGGCACTGCTGGCCGCGCTGGGCCATGGGCTGATTTCCTCGCCCGAGGAGGTGGAAGGGCTGTGGCGGCGGCAGGCGCGCTTCGATCCAGCCATGGCGCCCGACCTACGCGCCAGGCTGCTGGCCGGCTGGAACCGGGCCGTCAAACGCGCACTGAGCGATCCCTGAGGAGCACATGATGAATGCCAACGGCGTGAAATCCAGGGTCTGGGACCTGCCCATCCGCCTGTTCCATGGGCTGATCATCCTGCTGGTCGGCGTGCAATGGTGGACCGGCGAGAATCTCGACGAGCCGGTGGTCGCCGGCGGCTTGGATCCTTTCGTCCTGCACGTATGGAGCGGCTGCAGCATCCTGGCGCTGGTGCTGTTCCGCATCGTCTGGGGTTTCGCCGGCAGCACCACCGCGCGCTTCGGTCATTTCCTGAAGGGACCGATTGCGGTCGTCCGCTATCTCGGCGGCCTGTTCTCGCGCGGCAAGACCCACCCGGCCGGCCACAATCCGGTGGGCGGCTGGTCGGTCGTGCTGATGCTGGGATTTCTGCTCGGCATGCCGCTCATAGGCCTGTTCGCCGCCGACGAGGACCTGATGGGCGCCGGACCGGCAGGACCGCTGAGCGGGATGATCGGCGAGGACCTGGCGAACGACCTCGCCCACTGGCACGGCGACGCCTGGGAGATCTTCATGATCGTGTTCTTCATTCACATCGCGGCGGCGCTGTTCTACCTGGTCGTCAAACGGCAGAACCTGATCGGCGCGATGATCACCGGTCGGGACACGGTGGAAGGGGCCGAAACCCTGCGGTTCCGGCCCCTGTGGCTGGCTTTGCTGATCCTGGCGGTCACGGGCGGCGCGGTCGGCACCGCCCTAGCCTGGCTGGCCTAGCCTGGCTGGCCTGATAGTGCTGGCCGGGATCAATCTTCCTTGAACTTGTCGTGGCAGCCCTTGCAAGACGCGCCGATGCCCTTGGCCGCCGCGCCGATCGCCGCCTGATCCTTGGACTTCACCGCCGCCGACAGCGCCGCTGCCGCCGTCTCGAAGTCGCCCGCCAGCTTGGTGAATTCCGAGCCGGCCGCCCAGATGGCGTCCTTGGACTCGGTCTTGACGCCCGAGCCCGCGGTGTTCTGGGTGAAGGCGCCCTTTACCCGCTTGGACGCCTCGGCGAGCGAGTCGGCGTGCCAGGCCAGATCCTCGGGATGGCTGACCTTGCCCTGCAGGAGGGCGAAGAACGACTGGGTGTGGCCACCGACCACGTCCATCAGCGCCACCCTGTACTTGACGGCGTCCTCGGCCTTGTCCTCGGCAAAGGCGCTGGGCAGTGCGACAGTCATCAGAAGTCCAGCGACCAACGCGGACCGAACGGCAAATCTCATATGCTTTCCCCTAAAGGTTTCCATGCGCTTGACGGAGATAGTAGCGGAGTCGTCCGGCATGGGAAACTCGTTACCGCCATCGTGTTTGCCTTGCGAACAATTCCGACGGGTATTGCAGCGCGCCACTACGCGAGCGGCTCCACGTCGAACGCAATGCAGACCCGACGCTCGTCGCTGCGGAAAGGCACGGTGCCGTGATAGTAGTAGGAGGGAAACAGGAACATCTGGCCATAGGCCGGCTGGTACTGCCGGATGTCGAATCCGCCGGAGACGTTGAGGTGGGCGGTCGGCCTGCCGAATTCCAGCCAGCCTTCGGGGCGCCGCGCCGGGTCGCCGATCACGGCCGGGAGCTGCAGGTAGAATACGCCGCTGAGCCAGCCATTGGGATGGATGTGCGGCCGCTCGTGTCCCCTGTTGTGCATGACCACGCCCCAGGCGGTCAGCCGCCAGCGCTCCGGCGCCCAGCGAACGGCCGGATGGGTGGGATCGTCGGGAAGCTGCGACTTGTACCAGCGCACCGCCTCGTCGATGCGCGCCACCATGCCCTCCATGGGTCCGAGCGGCGGCTTGATCAGTTCGCCGGTGTGCCGGCCGTTCTCGGTCGACATGACATTCCCCTGTAGCGTCGGGTGGGTCTTGATGTAGCGGCCAAGCGCCTTGTTGAAGGCGGCCAGGTCGGCGAAGCCGTCCGGCGGCTCGAACGTCCGGGTCTTCACATAGGTGTCGAAGTCGAGCAGGCGGCCCGCCTCCTCGAGACGCCCGGCCTCGGCCAGTGCGTGAGCCTGGTAGGCGAGTGCGTGATAGTCCCGCCCCCGCGCCGCCATGCAGGCGTCGAACACGGCAACGGCGTCGCCTGCCCTGCCTTGCGCCAGATAAAGATTTCCCAGGTCGTAATAGGGATCGCCGTAGCGCGGATCGCGGGCGATGGCCTCGCGGAACGCCGCTTCCGCCTCATCCGGCCGGCCCAGCTTCACGCAGACCGCGCCCAGATTCATGAAATAGCCGGGCTCCGACGCGCCCAGCGCGATGGCGCGCTGCACCATGTCGAGTGCGGCCTGGTAGTTTCCCGCCTGGAACTCGATCATGCCCATGCCGCTGAGCGCGCCCATATGATTGGCATCGATCGCCAGCAATTGCCGGTACAGCGTCTCGGCCTCGCGGAACCGGTTTGTCCGGTGGTATTGCACCGCGGCCTGGAACGCCGACAGGGCGTTCGCGGCCGTCACCAGCGGTTGCTGGCCGTCGCCCGGCTGCTTGCGGAGCGACTTCTCCTGCATCCTGCGCTGCTGGCGGTTCGACATGCTTGTCCGGCGGTCCCGGTTGTGGTTGCCTCACCATCATAGCCGGTTTCGGGGAGCGACCATGCGGCAAATTCTCGACGCGCCAAGCGCATTCCTGCCCCATGTCTGGGCCAATCACGCCCGTCACTTTCCAAACCGCGAGGCGGTGGTCTGCGGCACGGAGCGCTGGAGTTGGCGGCAATTCAACGCGGCCATGAACCAGGTCGCCAACGGCCTGCTCGGGCTGGGCGCCGGCCAGGGCGACAAGGTCGCGGTGGTGATGTCCAACTCGGCCGAGATGGCCGCCGTCCTCTACGGGATCATCAAATCAGGCGCCTGCGTGGTGCCGGTCTCGGCACTGCTGTCATCCGAGCAGATCCTCGGCATGGTCGAGGACTCGGGCGCGCAGGTGCTGTTCGCAGACGCCGCCACGCGTGCACTGATCGAGCCGGTCATGGACCGGCTTGCCCGTATCCGCCGCAACGGCTTCTTCGCCCACGGCTTCGAGGCGGACGGCTGGCGCGGCCTCGCCGGCTGGATGGCGGAACAGGACATCGCAGAGCCGGACGTCACCTACGACCCCGCCGACGAGGTGAACATCATCTATTCGTCCGGCACCACGGGCCTGCCCAAGGGCATCGTCATGAGCCACGCGGCGCGGCTGCACTTCGCCTGGTCGAACGCCATCGAGATGCGGTTCTCGCGCCGCAGCCGCGCGCTCGTCACCACGGCGCTCTACTCGAACGGCACCTGGCTGATGGCGCTGCCGGTGCTGTTCGTCGGCGGCACGCTGCACATCCTGCCGTCGTTCACGCCGCAGGCGTTCCTCGGCACCGTCGGGCGCGAGCGCATCACCCATACCTTCATGGTGCCGACCCAGTACATCGTCACCCTGGAGCATCCGGCGCTGGACGGCGCCGATCTGTCGAGCCTGGAGGTGATGCTGTCCGCCGGGTCGCCGCTCCGGATCGACACCAAGAAGCAGGTCATCGCCCGCATGGGACCCGGCATCCACGAGCTCTACGGCTATTCGGAAGGCGCGGCGACCATGATCAAGCCCGAGGATGCGGAAGCCAAATGGGGGTCGGTCGGCACCCCGGTGATCGGCTTCGACATCGACGTGATCGACGGCGACGGCAATGCGCTTCCGTTCGGCGGGACCGGCGAGATCGTGGCACGCGGCGGCGGCGTGATGACCGGTTACCACAAGCGTCCGGACGCCACCGCCGAACTGGTCTGGCACGACGACATGGGCCGCGCGTGGATCAGATCGGGCGATATCGGCCGGTTCGACGAGGACGGATTCCTCACCATCCTCGACCGCAAGAAGGACATGATCATCTCTGGCGGCTTCAACGTGTTTCCCGCCGACATCGAGCAGGTGATCGGCGGCCATCCGGACGTGTCGGATGTGACCGTCATCGGTATTCCGCACGACAAGTGGGGCGAGACGCCGCTGGCGCTGGTGATCGGCCGGGCCGGCGCGGCGGCGGACGGCGAGGCAATCCGGGAATGGGCGAACCAGCGCCTGGCCAAACCGCAGCGGGTGTCGGCGGTGGAGATGCGGGCCGAGTTTCCCCGCAACGCGCTCGGCAAGGTGATCAAGCGGGCGCTGCGCGAGCCGTACTGGTCCGATCCGGCCTGATGCGCTTTGGCTGATGGCACCCTTGGGCTAATGCCGCCCTTGGACTGACATCGATTTTTTGCGCGTGCAACGGGACTGCAATCACCATCTCCTAGGCTCTGTTTTTCCCATCGCGAAAGCGCGCATGCACACCCGACATCGAGGCAATGTTTACCAGACAAGCCTGCGCGGCGCCGAGCTGCTGGGCCAGCCGCTGCTCAACAAGGGCACGGCGTTCACGCTGCCTGAGCGCGACCAACTGGGTCTGCTGGG
>CAMBYA010000192.1 GCA_945872035.1 Rhizobium sp. Q54 | reverse complement strand
CGGACGGCGTCTCGACGACCCACTTGCCGTCGGTGCGGACGATCGACAACGCGGTGGCGTTGGTGATCACGCTGCCGCCGTGCTGGCGCAGGCCGCGCAGGAAGCCCTGGTGGACGGCGTTGACGTCGAGGTCGGCGCATTCCGGCTCTAGCAGCGCCGACGCCACGTAATCCCCGCGCAGCACCCCGCACATTTCGCGGGCCTGCCCGCCGTCCATCCGCACGATGTCGGGCTCGAACGGGCGGAGCGCCGCCTCGAACGCGTCGAGCGCGGCGATCTGGTCGTCGCGGGCGATGTAGAGCGCGCCCCGATCGGTCAGCAGCGGTGTGTCGGTGAAACCGTCCGGCGGCGTGCGCAGGAACGGACCCGACGCGATGGTCAGCGGCCGAATACTGGGTCCGCCATAGGACGGCGCGTAGAACGCCGCCGACCGGCCCGTGGTGTGATAGCCGGGCGCGCTTTCCCGCTCGAGCAGCGCCACGCTGCCGTGCCGGCTGAGGAAATAGCCGGCGCTCGCGCCGGCGATGCCGGCGCCGATGATCAGGAAGTCGCAGTCGCGGGCCGACACTTGGGTGCTTCCCCTGTTGGAGCGGAGTGCCTAACCTAGGCAGCCAAACATCGCACGCAAGGGGAAATCCGTGGCCGGCACCGACGGCAGACCGCGACTGAGCGACGCCGAGGCGCGCGAGCTGCTCGCCTTCGCCCACACGCTGGCCGACGCCGCCGGCGCGGTGATCAAGCCATTGTTCCGGTCGGCCGGAACCATCGACAACAAGCGCGCCGCCGACTTCGACCCGGTGACCGCCGCCGACCGCGACGCCGAGGCCGCCATGCGCGACCTGATCGCCGCGCGCTACCCGGACCACGCCGTCTATGGCGAGGAGCACGGCGCCGAATGGGGCGAGCGGTTCACCTGGGTGCTCGATCCGCTCGACGGCACGCGCTCGTTCATCGGCGGCTTTCCCACCTGGGGCACCCTGATCGGCCTGGCCGAATACGGCCGTCCGGTCGTCGGCATCATGGACCAGCCGGTGACCGGCGAACGCTTCACCGGCGGACCGGACGGCGCATTCCTCGGCGAACGGCGGCTGAGGGTCCGGGATTGCGCCAGCCTGAAGGATGCGGTGCTCTACGCCACCACGCCCGACATGTTCAAGGGCGAGGACATGGCCGCGTTCCGTCGGGTGGAGCAGCAGGTGAAGCTGCGCCGGTTCGGCGGCGACTGCTACGCCTACTGCATGCTGGCGCACGGGCTGGTCGACTTGGTCGTCGAGGCCAGCATGCAACCCTACGACATCCACGCCCTGATCCCGATCGTCGAGCAGGCGGGCGGCATCGTCACCAACTGGGAAGGCGAGCCGGCATGGCAGGCGGGGCGGATAGTTGCGGCGGGCGACCGCCGGGTACACCAAGCCGCGATGGAAGCGCTCCGCGGCTGAATGCGCGGCGCAACATTCTTTCTCCATCCGTTACAAAGTGGTAATATTTGTTCGGGCCTTGCCGATCCACGGGCCGCCGGATGAAGGGGAGACGAATCATGACTTCGTTGAAAATCGGCGCGGCGGGGCTGTTCGCCCTGGCCGCAAGTTGCGTTATGGCCGCGCCCGCCATGGCGGCGTCGGACATCTACCTGAAGATTGAGGGCATCCCGGGCGAGAGCGCGGATGCCGACCACCGGGGCGAGATCGAGGTCCTGTCCTGGTCGTTCGGTGCGAGCCAGCCGGCGTCGCCGCGTTTCGGCGGAGCCGCCGCTTCGGGCCGCGCGGCCCAGGGTGCGCCGGTGACGCCGCCTCAGGGCCCCGGCGCCGTCTCGGTGTCGAAGCCTTATGATCCCTCGTCGGCAAAGCTGGTGCAGGCCTGCGCTCAGGGAAAGCACTTCCCTAAGGCCACCCTGTCCGTCAGGAAAGCCGGCGGCGGCCAGCAGGAATATCTGACCTACGAGCTCGAGAACGTGATGGTCAGCAGCTATTCCCTGTCGTCGCCGGGCGGCGCGTCCTCGGGCGGCGACCGGCCCATGGAGAGCCTGTCGCTCAATTACACCAAGATCACCTACAAGACGTCCGACGACAAGTCGGGCGCCGGTGCGGCCGGCAAGGCGGGCTACGACGTGGCCCCGGCCAAGAAGATTTGAGGCCTGCCGTCCCGCGATGGGACGGCGGGTTCGTTCGCTGAAGCGGCCCGCCCTCCGGTCTGGCGGCGCGGCCGGCATGGGGAGCATGGGCATGACGACACCTCGTTGGATGGTGAAGGCGGTGGTGCTGATGGCGGCTCTCGCGCTGTTCGCCGGTCCGGTCCGGGCCCAGGGCACGGCGACGCCCTACGCGGGTCCGAAGAAGACCGTGTTCGTCAGCACCTTCGAATCCGCCAACATGCTCTACGGGGCGGCGACGGGCGAAGGCATGTCGCAGATGCTGCTCGAGGCGATCATGACCGATGGCCGCTTCGTCGCCGTCGAGCGTCTCGGCTACGGCGACATCGAGGCCGAACAGCAGCTCGGCAAGATCGGCGCCACCACGGCGGAGTCGGCGCCCAAAGGCGGTCAGTTGATCGGCGCCAGCGTCATCATCCGGGGTACCGTCACCAAGTTCAGCCCCAAGGCCAAGGGTGGCGGCATCTCGCTCGGATCAGGCATGTTCGGCGGCAATAGCGGCGTTGGCATGAGTGGCAACACCGCCGTGGTCGAGATCAGCCTGCGGCTCATCGACGCCACCACGGGGCAGGTCATCTCCACCTCGAAGGCAGAGGGTTCGGCGTCGTCGAAGGAGTTCAACGCCACGCTCTACCAGCGGGGCGACTTCCAGGTCGGCGGCACCCAGTTCAAGGAGACGCCGCTGGGCCAGGCCGCCGAACAGGCGATCCAGGCGGCGCTGGCGAAGATCGCCACCGGCATGGAAAACGTCCCGTGGTCGGCGCTGGTGATCGAGAACACCAACGGCGCCGTCTATGTCAACGCCGGCACCAACCAGAACGTCAAGCCGGGCATGAAACTGGCGGTTTACCGAAAGACCAAGGAGTTGACCGATCCGGCGACCGGCATCGTCATCGACACCCTTATCGACAAGGTGGGCGCGGTGGAGGTCGAAACCGTGCGCGAGAAGACCGCGTTGGCCAAGGCGGTCGAAGGCGCGCCCGTCCGCGGCGACGTGCTGCGCGCGGAGTAAAGCTCGAGCCGTTCGATAGTCTTTACGTGCAGGCCGGGATCGCGGGCGAGGGCGACGCGGAACACGGCCTCGCCATCGATCTGACGGGCGGTCCGTTCGGCATCGTTGGGCGGCGGGAACACCACCTGCCCGATGCCGAGCCAGCCGCCCAATCCCATGCCGATCATCGCCAGCGCGACGACCGCCATTCCGCTTCCCATGCTTTCCACGAGCGCCCCCCGAGTAGCCCCGTCAGATATGCCTTGCCGCAAACTCGTCGAATATAGCCCAGAATTGATCGCGCAGCGCGTCACGCTCCTTCAGCAGCTCGTGCCGCGCACCCTCGACGCGGTGCAGCTCGCAGCACGGCACCCTTTCGGCGAAGCGGTCCTGGGCGGCGTTGGAGACCACCTTGTCGTCCCCCGCCTGCACGATGCAGATCGGCGTGCGGAACAGGTCCAGATAGGCGCGGTCGTCGAACAGCTTGACCGAGCGCAGCGCGGCCTTCAGCCAGCCATACGTACCGCCGCCCGACGCCAGCCTTGCGTTCCGGGCGATCCAGTAATGGGCGTCGGCGAAGCGGACCGGGTCGGAGGTGAGGGCGTTGCCCTCGAACTCCTGCTTCCACGGGCCGTAATCGCGGGCGCCTGGCGCATAAGCCTCGTCGAATCCCAGGCTGACCGCGCCGTTGACGACCGCGGCGATCGCCCAGCGCAGCCTGGCCGGCAGGGCGATGTCGATCATCGGCGCCGACAGCACCGCGCCCGCGATCGACGGCGGCCGGTTGTGCAGGTAGCGCAGGGTGATGTGGCCGCCCATGGAATGGGCAAGGATCAGATACGGCCCCGGCAGCGCCGGCTTCACGATCCGGTCCTGGAATTCGTGCAGGTCGTCGGCGTAGCGGCGGAAGCTGGTGGCGTGGATCTTGTTCGAATTGGTCAGCCTCCGCTGCGACAGCCCCTGGCTACGCCAGTCCATGGCGGCGACGGCGAACCCTCGGTCCAGCAGATCCTGGACGCTCTCGAAATGCTTCTCGATGAACTCGGTGAAACCGCCCTGCAGGGTGACCGTGCCGCGCGCGCCCTCGCGCGGCCACAGCGCATAGCGCAGCTCGGCGCCGTCGCTGGCCGCGAAGGTGGCGAAGGCGCCGCCCGGCGGCATGGGCGCCGGGCTCACGCCGCCCCCTCCAGATCCTCCCGCACCATTTCCAGCTCCAGCCAGCGGTCGTTCTTGCGCTCCAGCAATCTTTGCGCGGTTTCCAGCAGTTTGGCCAGCCTGGCGATGCCGTCGCCGTCGAGGCCCGCGGGATTGCCCAGCTGCCCCTCGATGCGGGCGATGTCGCGCTCCAGCGCCTCGATCTCGCCCGGCAGGTTTTCCAGCTCGCGCTGGTCCTTGTAGGTCATGCGCGCCCTCGGAGAGCTACGCGGCGCCTCCATCTGCTTCGGCTTTGCCGGCTCGGGCTGCGGGAGCGCGGCCAGGATCGCCTTCTCGCCGCCGCGCTGCATCAGCATGTCCGAATAGCCGCCGGCATATTCGCGCACCTTGCCGTCCGGGTCGAAGCTGATGGTGCTGGACACCATGCGGTCGAGGAAATCGCGGTCGTGGCTGACCAGCAGCACGGTTCCGGCGTAGCCGGCGACGATGTCCTCGAGCACGTCGAGCATGTCCATGTCCAGGTCGTTGGTCGGCTCGTCGAGCACGAGGACGTTGGATTCCTTGGTGAACAGCTTGGCCAGCAGCAGCCGGTTCTTCTCGCCGCCGGACAGCGCGCCGACCGGCTGGCGCGCCTGGTCGGGGTCGAACAGGAAGTCCTTCAGGTAGCCGACCACGTGGCGGACCGTGCCCTGCACATTGACCGAATCGCCGCCGCCGCCGCTCTTCTTGTCGGTCAGGGTTTCCCAGAGGGTCAGCTTCGGATCCAGCTTTTCGCGGGTCTGGTCGAAATAGGCGACTTCCAGGTTGGTGCCCAGCTTGATCTGGCCCGAATCCTGCCGCAGCTCGCCGGTCAGCAGCTTGATCAGGGTGGTCTTGCCGGCGCCGTTGGGGCCGACGATGCCGACCCGGTCGCCGCGCATGATCCGGGTCGAGAAGCCGTCGATGACGGTCTTGCCGCCATAGGACTTGCTGATGTTGCGGGCTTCGACGATGCGGCGGCCGG